>JAUILJ010001078.1 GCA_030433055.1 Polyangia bacterium | reverse complement strand
CATGGGGGGCGCATCCTACCCCCGACTCCTCATTCGAGTCAGCGCTATTTCGGAAGCGGTCTCAGGCAGCTCGAGCGCCCTGCTCCAACGCGTTCTGCCCTGAGCGGACGAGCTCCAGGAACTCCGCGGCGGCGCGCACGGTGTAGACACCCCGAATCGACTTGAAGATCTCGAACGCGTGCTGCGCGTCTGGGATCTCGGCGTACAGCACGGGCGCTGACGAAACCTGGCGCAGCGCCTCACAGAAGTGGCGCGATTCGCTGGTGGGAACCAAGGAGTCGACGTCGCCGTGGATCACGAAGAAGGGCGGGGCATCCTCACGGACGTGAGTGATGGGGCTCATCAGCTCGTAGCGATCCCGCGCCTTGTCCAGGCTCTCCTTGATCACCAGAAAGCGCATCAGGTCCTGCATGCCGCTGTGGCGCCACTGGCCCTTGCTGTTCAGCAAGTCGAAGACGCCGTAAAACGGTATGCACGCGGAAACACGCGTGTCTTCTGCTTCAAAGCCGGGCTGGAGCTCGGGTCTGTCCCAGGTGAGCGCTGCCAGCGCCGCCAGGTGGGCTCCGGCGGAGTTCCCGCTCAGGGCGACGAAGCCGGGGTCGCCGCCCCACTCACTCGCGTGGCGCTTGGCCCACGCGATGCCGCGCTTCACGTCGACGAGCGGGTCCGGGAACGTGGCCCGTGGCGCCAGGCGATAGTCCAGGCTCACGCAAACCCAGCCCTGTGCCGCCAGTTGGTTGAGCATCGGCAGCGCCTGAAAACGCTTGAATCCAACCACCCAGCCGCCGCCATGAGCGAACACCAACACCGGCGCGTTCTTGGGGCGATCCTTGCGGAAGTAAACGTGAGCGTGCAGCTTCTTCCCGCCGTGGACGGCGTACTCGCGCCGCTCGACGCTCACATCTTTGTGCCGTAGGGAAAAAGGACGAAGTACGTCTCCGAACCCGACCTGTCGCTGACTGCCACGCTGGCCACGCAGCGTTGCGAGCGCAGAGTCCAGCGCCAGCTCCGCGAGGGCTGCCCGGCGATGAAGGCGCATCAGCTGAGCCCAGCTGACGATGAGCAAGAGGGCTCCGGCGTAACCAGGCGCCGAGAAGTCCCGGAGCGCGCCCAGATAGATGAGCGCGCCCGCGAGCCCAACTTGCACCAGCAGATGATGCAGTGCGAGCTCGGTGGTGAGCCAGCCGCCGAAAAAGCTCACCAGCGACAGCGATCCGAAGCGCTGCACCGGAAAGCGGGCGTTCAGGCTGAGCAGCAGGCTCAAGGCCCCAAGCCCCAGCAGGTACCAAGCGGCGCTCATCTCGAGTTCCTACCAAGCTCCCGGGGGAGCGTCCAGCGCACTGCGTCATTGGGGCGGTCCCTGGGCCGGACGCGGCGGGTGTCCGGCTGATCCCGCAAAAGACTCGCCCAACCTTTGGCGCGAACGGATAAACAACTGCTGCCCATGGGGACCTGAACGGACGACACTCCGACGGGTACTCCAAGCATAGCGCTCCCAGCGATGAACGCCCCTCCCACGACTCACCATCCTCCTGGCTGGCTCAGCCAAGCGCGCTTGTTGCTGATGAAGGATCTGCGGATCGAGGTCCGGACCGGAGAGGTGGTCACGACGAGCGCCTTC
>JAUILJ010001077.1 GCA_030433055.1 Polyangia bacterium | reverse complement strand
TACGCCGACGTCGCACTGAATTTGCTGCTGGACGTCGCCCATGGCATCAAGGCCTACCCGGTCGATGACGCCGAGCCCGCCCTGCTTCGCGCCCTCGGCGATCCCTTCATGTTCTTCGGTTCCCTGGGGATCCCATTCACGCGCAACCTGGAGGCACTGCTCCCCCAGCGCCAGGAACTCGTCGAAGTCCACGTTGGGCATGCGCTCGCCCATGTACTCCCGGGCCGCGTCGAGTCGCTGGCTGACGAAGTCCCCGATCTGCGCCCGAAACGCCTCACCATGGGCGCGTCCCATCTCACGCGCGCTGCCACTGACTCGCAGCGTGGGCAATTCGTAGAGCTTTCCATCGAACTCGGGCTGGTCCATGGGGCTTAGATCCCGCGCGAACCGCCAGACGTCAAGTTTCGGCCCCCCAGGGACTGGCGAAGCTGCGGCGAAACTCGCAAGCTGCGGACGTGCAGGACGGCCTCGACAGCTTCTACCAGGAGCTCGCAGCCCACGGCTTCGATCTCAGCGCCGCGGGTGATCCCAGCACACTGCCGCACGAGCTGCAGCAGGCCCTCCGCAGTGTTTTTCCGGGTTGGGGGGGAGACGCACCGCACAGCGACCAGCTGCTACTCACGGGCAACACCCGAGCCCTCTGGAAGCCGCTGCTGGAGGCCGCACCCAGCCTGCCAGCGGGTGATCCGCTGGACACCTACACGGAGCGGGTTCACCGCGCCGCCGCCCAGCGCTGGCTACCCGGCGCCAGGCTGTGGTTCTCCCACCAGGTGCAGCCCGCGCTCCCCTTCCCGCGCATCGCAGCCTCGCTGGGCCTGTGCGTCGTCGGTCCTGCGCAGCTCGCAGTGCACCCCGAGTACGGTCCATGGTTTGGGCTGCGTGCGCTGATATTGTTGCCTCACGGCAATACTTTGCGGACCCCCGCGGCGGACTGCGCCGACCGAGCGCCGCGTCTCTCCCCCAACCCGTGCGAGGGATGCGCCGCGCCCTGCGTCGCTGCCTTCGACGCAGCTCTGGCCGCGAGCCGCCACGAGACGAGCGGCAGGGACATGATCCGTCACCACTTCGAAGCCTGGCTCGCGGTACGCGACGCCTGCCCCGTCGGGCGCGGGTATCGCTATGCTGGCGAGCAGGTGCGCTTTCACTACGGTGTCAGCTCGCTCCCGCGGTCAGGCGTCCGCTCCGAGTAGATTCTGCTGTCGGAGCGCCAAACCGCGCACAACTCCCCGGCTGAGGCCCGCCGTGTCCTGCGCTCAAACACCCTGCGGGCTCGCCGAGGTGTGCGTTCGGGGCGCGACGTGGCAAGATGGGCGACGATGCAGCGGCGCCCCGACGTCCCCACGATGAACTCCCTGGACGAGCTGGATAGCGCGCGGAGCACCACCGATCCGTCACCTCCTCCCACCGAGGACTACCCGACCATCGAGGCTCACCCGGTGCGCAACCTCAAGGCAACGCTTCCGTTGATCGAGCACGAGCGTGCGACCTCCTCGGCCGCGCCCGCCACGCTGCGCGAGAGTGACGCGCCGCCGGGACCCATGATCGCCACGGCCCCGGCAGCGCAGAACGGACTCACTCCGCACAGTCGTCGTCGCACGATGGAGGCGATGACCTACTCGCC
>JAUILJ010000287.1 GCA_030433055.1 Polyangia bacterium | reverse complement strand
GTACATGGCGCTGGTGGCCGGGGCCTGGGCTGTTTCGGCTACCAACGACAAGCTGGCGTTGCCTCACGCCAACGTAGCGTTTCACGCCAGTGTGCAGACGGGCGGAGTGATGCTGGTGGCGCTGCTGTGGCTGCTGTTCACGGGCCGCGTCCGAGAGCTCGGGCAGGCGCGCAAGCATTGGCCGGCAGTGGGCGTGGGCGTGGTGGTCAGCGTCGCCGCGCTCGGCTTGCAGCTGATCGCCATCCAGACCCTCCTCGTCAGCCTGATGGAAGCGATCAAGCGGGCGCTGGGGGTCGCCGGCTCGGTGGTCACTGGACGCCTGCTGTTCAAGGAGCGGGTGACCAGGAATATGTTGGTCGCCTGCGCGCTGCTCAGCCTTGGGGTGTTCCTGCTGATTTGAGCAGCCGATCGATCAGTCGCTCGGGGTCGGTGTCCCAGTGGAACAGACGCGAGTGCTCGGGCTTGACGAAGCCTTCTGTTTCCGCGTGGTCAATCCAGAGGGCGAGGTTTCGGTAGTAGTCGTCGACATCCAAGATGCCGATGGGCTTGTGGTGAATCCCTAGCTGAGCCCAGGTAGCGACCTCGAAGAGCTCTTCGAAGGTACCCAGCCCGCCGGGCAGCGCGATGAATGCGTCAGCAAGGCTTGCCATCAAGGCCTTCCTCGCGTGCATGTCGACGGTCACGTGGAGCTCTGTCATTGCGGTGTGGGCGAGCTCTCGCTGTTGCAGCGCCTCGGGGATCACTCCGATCGCCTCGCCGCCCGCCTCCAGGACGGCGTCCGCTGTCGCGCCCATCAGCCCGACGTGCCCGCCGCCGTTCACCAGTCCCACGCCGCGCTTGGCCAGCGCTCGACCCAGACGCTCGGCTGCCTGGCGATAGCTCGGCTTGGAGCCGGCGCTGGAGCCGCAGAAAACGCATATCCGCTGCATGATGGCGCCATAGCCTCCCGAGCCCGCCCTGCCAATCCTGCCCCTTTGAGCGCCTCTTCCTCAGGCGCTCGGGCTCTCAGCGGCTATGCTTGGTCCGCATGCGACGAGCGTACTGGTTGATCGGGTTGGCGATGTTTGGCCTCGGCTGCGGCTCCGACGACGGAGGAGGGGGAGGTGGCGCGACGGCGGGCTCCGGCTGCCCGAATGACGGCAGTGGATACGACTCCGCCGCGCAGAAGCTGGAGTGCGAGGTGTTGACGTTGGTCAATCAGGTGCGAGCTCAGGGCGCGACCTGTGGTGGGGACGCGATGCCAGCGGTGGGCGCGCTCAAGATGAACGCGCCCCTGCGCACCGCTGCGCGCAACCACGCGGGCGACATGGCGACCCGCGACTACTTCGATCATGACAGCCAGGACGGCACCACGGCGTTCGAGCGCATGACCCAGGCGGGCTACGAGTGGCGCGCGGCTGGAGAGAACATCGCAGCGGGTAGCTCCACCGCTCAGGGCGTCATGGACCAGTGGATGAACAGCCCAGGTCACTGCAGCAACATCATGAGCGGAGACTTCGTGGACATCGGGATCGGCTATCGTTTCCACGACGGGTCCCAGTACGGCCACTACTGGGTGCAGGACTTCGGCTCCCCGCGGTAATAGTCCGCCCCCAGAATCGGTGGGGGGCGCACAAACGCCCCATTCGTGGCCTCCGCCCTGGGCACCTCCGAGCCCAGGCAGTCTTTGGAGAGCGAACTCGCTGAATTCCCCGGACGGAAGTCCGGGGTTGTATGCGGTTCCGCTTTACAGCGGGCCCAGGCGCCTTATCCTTCAGACAACCTCACGCTCCGCGATCGCTTCGCAGGTCGCTCGGAGGCTGGGGCCGGTGCAGGGAACAGATCCTGCCCATCACTGGTTAACTTTCGCGTTTGGCAGCTTATCCCCACCTCCACCGCCGCGCTGACAGGGCGGCAGCGGGTTGGCGGGATCCAGCGCCCACAGTGCGCGGAACATTGCGACTCACCCCCAAACCCAAGGGAAACCCAGAATGAATCACTACAACCCCTATCAGTCCCCGGCGGCGCACGCGCGGCCTGGTGTGATCGAGGAGCGGGCGCAGTTCATCACCAGGACGTACGGCCACCTGTTCGGCGCGATCCTGGCGTTCACTGGGCTCGAGATCGCGCTCTTCAAGTCGGGTGTCGCCTATGCGCTGCTACCAATGTTCTCCAACTGGTGGCTGGTGCTTGGCGCGTTCGTGATCGCGAGCATGGTGGCGAGTCGCTTCGCCCTCGGCGCCAGCAGCAAGGCGGCCCAGTATTTCGGGCTCGGCGTGTACGTCGTCGCCGAGGCTCTGATCTTCATCCCGCTGCTGACGTTTGCGGAAATGAAGGGCCCAGGGGTGATCTCCAGCGCCGCAGTCGTGACGCTGCTCGGGTTCGCGGGCCTCACCGGCGTCGCGTTCGTCACCCGCAAGGACTTCTCGTTTCTTCGTGGATTCGTGATGTGGGGTGGCGTCGTAGCGCTGCTCGCCATCGGTGCAGCCCTACTCTTCGGGTTGAAGCTGGGAGTGTTCTTCAGCGTGGCGATGGTGGCCTTGGCTGGCGCGTCCATCCTCTACGACACCTCGAACGTGCTCCGGAATTTCCCCACGGATCGCTACGTGGGCGCCTCGCTGCGTCTGTTCTCCAGCGTGGCGCTGATGTTCTACTACATCCTGAGCATCTTCACTTCGCGCAACTAGTAGCCGGGCTCTCCTGCAAGAAACCGGGGCCCGCTGTCTCACAGGCAGCGGGCCTCGACGCGTCCGTGCTCCAAATGGTCCGGACGCGACTACGTAAGCGTGTCAAAAGGCCCCAAGTCCCTCATACGACGTTTCGCCGCAACATCGGGGCGAGGCGAAGACTACATCTGGGGTCGCTAGTCAGCGCCGGTGGGCGCCTCCGTTTGCCCTTTCCTTGGGCTAGTTGCATAGCGCGAGCGGCGCGCACACCGATGAGCCGCCGGTCGTCTGTCGGCAGCACCCCCCGGGGCAGTCGCTGTTCGTCGTGCAGTTCGCTGCGCACAGCCCCGTGCCATCTCCCCGGAAGTCCAGGCACTCGCCCGTGCAGCAGTCGGTGTCGCGCGCGCACCCCCCGCCTGGTGCTGCGCAGGCGCCACCGCAACTCTCTGCCTGAGCGCAGATCCCATTGAGGCAGCACCCGCTCTCACAGTCATCGTGGGTGCCGCACTTGGGGCGGCACACGGTACCGAAGCCCGTGTACACGCAGGCTCCGCCAGCGGGGTCGCCAACACAGCATTCCGCATTCGACTCGCAGGCCGCTTGGTCATTGGAGCAGCTGTTCTTTGGCGGAGGGCCGTCAGCGGTCAAGTAGCAGCCGGGCTGAAGCTTGCACTGGGACTCATCCAGGAGCGAGCAGGTCGTGGGGAGGCCAGTGCAGTCGGACGTCCAGTCACACCCTCCTTGGCTGAAGCAGCTCGCGGAGTCCTCGAAGCTGCTACATTGCCGCGCGGAACCTGAGCAGTTGCTGCCGAGCCAGGAGCACCCGCGTTGACTGGAACACTCGAACTGACTCAACGCGAAGCAGCCCCAGGGGCTGCCTTCGCACTGCTCGGCGGAGCTGCAGCCGCCCGCGAGGGAACACTGCGTCGCGTCGAGGATGGCGCAGTCACGGGCGCTGCCTTCGCACACCGACGCGACGGCACCAGCGCCACCAGCGTTCTGCGTGGCTCCTGCGCCGCTGCCTCCACCCCAGCCTCCGAAGGCCCCCGCGCCCACGGCGCCCGTGCCCCCAGTGGGCTCCTTCGAGTCACTGCAGCCGCTCGCCGCCGAGAGGACACACAACCCAGCCAACGTGTAGATCCGAAACTGCCAGCCCATGCCTCGAGTCTCCGTGACCCAGGGTCGGATCTCAAGCCCGGTCTGCCGGTACGACCGCGCGGATCTACACCAGGGGCCCCTTGCTCGCCGAAGGCGAGCGTGGGCGAGTCCGACCACACACGCCCCTGGAGCTAGCACTAGGACATTGCCTGACAGCCTCGTCGGGCGCCACATGGGCTAGAACCAAGGCGCATGCTGTCTTTCCTACATATCCAGGGGCTGGCGGTGATCGACGAGCTCCAGCTCGAGCTGAGTCCGGGTTTGAACGTGCTGACGGGAGAAACCGGCGCCGGAAAGTCCATCATCGTTGGCGCGCTCTCGCTCCTGCGAGGGGCCAAGATCAGCGGTCGCGCGGTGCGTGCGGAGTGCGATCGCGCGCTGGTGCAGGCGCAGTTCTTGGTGCACCAGCGCTCGGCGGTGCTCGACACGTTGCGCGAGCTCGAGCTGCCAAGCGGCGAAGGTGAGCGGCGTGAGGTCGTGTTGGAGCGGGTGGTCCCTCGGGGTGGGCGCGGTCGCGCGCTGGTACAGGGCCAGCTACGGCCTCAGCCCCAGCTCGCTGAGGTGGGCGAGCGCCTGATCGATATCTGCGGGCAACACCAGCAGCACTCCCTGGCGCGCCTCGGGCGGCACCTGGAGTTGCTCGATGAGCACGCACACAGCAACAACAAGCGCTTCGCGGCCCAGAGCAGCGCCTATCGCGAGAGCTACGCCGAGCTGCGACGCATCGACAGGGAGCTCGAGCGCCTGCGCGGAGTGCTCGAGCGGGATCCCTCCTTGGGGGACTACCTGGAGCACCAGCTGAGCGAACTGGTGGAGGTGGATCCGCAGCCGGGGGAGTGGGAGGGGGTGAGGGAACGCCTCGAGGCGCTTCGTTGCCGTGAAGAAACGCTCGAGGCCGCGCGGCTGGTGGAATCCGAGCTCGAAGAGTGCGACGGCGCGGTGCTCCCCAGGCTCGCCGCGCTGGAGCGCCAGCTGCGCGCCAGCGACGAGGCCGGACGCTTCGAGGCGCTGGTCGCGGCGCTCACCAACGCCGCCGGGGCATGTGAAGACGCGCTCGCCCATGCCAAGAAGGCGCTGCTCGCGGAGGACGAGGGTGAAGAATCGCGCCAGGCCCTCGAGGAGCGGCAGCACCAGCTCGCGGTACTGCGTCGCAAGCACGGGCCGGAGCTGCGTGAAGCGCGGGACCGGTTGGAGCGCCAGGTGCACGAGTGGCAGAGCGGCGCTGAGCGCATCGCTCAGCTCGAGGCCCAGCGCGAGCAGGCTCTCGCCCGCGCGCTGAGCATCGCGGAAGAGCTGCACACCCTGCGCGGGGACGTCGCAAGAAAGCTCGCCAAGGCAGTCGAGGCGGAGCTGGGATCGCTGTGCATGCCGCTGGCGCGGATAGAGATTGCCGTCGAACGCCTGCCGCCGGAGCGCATTCATGCCGGAGGCATCGACCGCGTCGAGGTTCGCGTCGCAGCCAACCCGGGCGAAGCCGCTGGTCCGCTGAGCGAGGTCGCCAGCGGCGGCGAGCTGTCGCGCATCTTGCTGGCGCTGCAGTCCGTGAGCAACGCCCGTGGCGGTATCGCGACCTACGTCTTCGACGAGGTGGATGCTGGTGTCGGGGGCGCGGTGGCGGACGCCATCGGCCGGCGTCTGCTGCGCGCCGCGCGAGCCGGAATCGACGCTGACGGCGCCCAGGTGCTGTGCATCACGCATTTGCCACAGGTCGCAGCCTTCGCCGACGCGCAGTACCGCGTGGAAAAACTCGTCGAGTCGGGCCGCACACGTACGCGGGTCGTACGACTGACGGAGCCGGAGCGTGTGGAGGAGCTCGCGCGGATGCTGGGGGGCGCTGAGGTGACGGAGAGCGCGCGGCACCACGCTCAGCGCCTGCTGGACGCCGCGCAGGCGCTCAAGACGGGTAAGCGCGCGGCGGCCCGGCCCAGGGCCAAGAAGAAGAGCCGCCGCGCGGCGTGACTCGAGTCCCAGCGCTGAGCCAGTACTGCAAAGGCAGGACACTAGCCCCGCGCGCGGCGTCGTCGGCGAGCCATCAGCCCAGCGCCGAGGCCCAGCGCGAGCAACAGCAGGCTGCTATTCGCAGAGCCTCCACTCACCCGGCAGCCGCAGCCTGAGTCGTCGCTCGAGTCTCCGTTTGCCGAGTTGCTGCCCCCGTTCGAGCTGGCACCGGAGCTACCACCTTGTCCGTTTCCGCCCGGAGCGCTCCCTCCCTGAGCACCGCCCGCGGTCCCGCTGCCGGCCTGTCCGCTACCGCCCTGCCCGCTGCCCCCGCTGGCTGCGCCTCCGCTGCCCATGCCGCCGGAGCCGCCGGACACTCCGGCGTCGGGATCAGGCATCACGCTCGGGTCGTGCCACTCATAGGCACCGACGTCGACGCCGCTGCCTTGAGGGCGCGCGATCCCTTCGATGTCATGGGTCGGCGCGTTGTCACTGGTGCCCTGATCGATTGCCGGAGCGTTGTCGAGCAAGTGGACGTCGTATGCCCCGGGATTGACGAAGAACTTCCCGGGATCGTCGATGATCATGTTGTGGTCCTCGGTGACGCCGCTGGCGTTGGCGAGGTCCGTCGTCAGGTTGTTCGCCACCAGGCAGTTGACCGGCGCGGTTCCGTTCTTGTGGTTCTCGATCTTGATCCACGGGGGGCCAGGCGAGTCGCCGTTGGGGTCGAGCACGGTGTTGTTCACGATGCGAGAGTTTCGCGCACCGTACAGGCTGATGCCGTGCCAGTGGTCGGTGATGATGACGTTGTTCTCCACCACCCAGTCCACGAAGGTGCCGTCGAAGCACCCGATACCCTGCAGCGGTCCGCGCAGCGGCTGATTGGGGTCCTCGTAGTTGATAATGACGTTTCCGCGAAGAACCATGCCGGTGACCTCGCCGGTGCCAACGCCACCGGGGCCGTTGGACCACGACTGGAAGCCATCGTCGTGGTTGTCGTTCACGTCGTAGCAGTTCTTGACCAGGTTGTACTGAAAGGTGGTGTAGTCGCCGAGCCCCCGCATGCCGTCACCGGAGAACGAGTCGACCTCGTTGTGTTCCACCAGGGAGTTGCTGGCGCCCACGCTGATGCCGAAGTTCACGTTCTTCAAGTGGTTGCCGCGGATCGTGATGTTCGTCCCATCGGCGCCGATGCCATTGACGGCTCTGGTGTCCCAGTCGTTGGCCGTCCAGCTCGAGGTATCGGCGACGGACTCCAGCTGGCAGTCTTCGATCACGATGTCGGAGACCGGACCGCTGTAGCCGTGGCTGTCCAGATCGATCATCGTGGTACGCTCGTAGGTGGGCGCGTAGTCCGGGCTCAGCAGCAGGCCTCGCACCACCCAGTGCTGTGCCGAGCGGATCAAGAGCGAGGCTAGCTCCGGTGACTCACCCGGCGCTGCGGCGATGGTGATGTCACTGGTGTTGTAGTACCCCGTGATGGCCACGGCGCCGTGGTAGCCGCTCATCAGCCAGATGGTGTCGCCGGCCTTGATCGGCGCGCTGGTGTTCTTCGGCTGCAGCTGAGAGCTGGAGTCGTAAGGCAGCGAATCCCAGTTCTGAGTCGCGATCAGATCCGCCTCGACTACCTCCTGCAGCGTCCGCCACGGGTTGGCTTGAGAGCCGTCTCCGCTGGGGCTGCCGTTTTGCGGATCCACATAGAAGTCGGCTGCGAGAGCAGCGTTCCCAAAGCCCATCGCGCAGGCGAATACCGCCGCGCTCACCCAGAGTCGCCTAGCCATGGGAGGATCCTACTCTTCCCACCCATGCGGCCGACTTACGTCGGCTGCGCGCATCGTGCGTAGCGCGAAAACTCAAAAGTTTCATATATTTAAGCTGGCACGAGGGCCGTGCTGGCGGCCCTGGCGGCGGGTTGGTCACGGCGGGGCTGGGCCAGGACGAGCCTCGCGCTATGCTGCGCCATGCTCTTTGCAAGTCTTGGGATCGTCGCGCTGCTGCTCGGCTGCTTCGCTCTGTATTCGGCAGAGCCGGAGCGCCGCTTCGCTGGCGTTTCCGCGCGGCGGCTGCCCGTGGTGCTGGGAGTCGCCCTGGCGCTCGGCGCTGGCCTGGCAACCGGCGGCTGCTCCAAACCCGAGCCGCCCACCATCACGCCGAAGAAGGGCACGATTCAGTCCGTGGGGCCGACCGGGGTGACCCTGCGCCTCGAGTTCGACGCCTACAACCCAAACGGGTTCGACCTCAACGTCCAGTCAGTCAAGGCGAAGATCACGTTCGACGGCAGCATCAAGCTGTCCGAGGTGACGTCGCCAACGGCGATCAGTCTGCCCTCGAAGGCGACGAGTCCGCTCTCTGCCGACGTGACGATTCCGTTCAACAGCCTGCCCGCGCTGATGAGCCTGGCCGCCAGCAAGACCGAGGTGCCCTACGTGATCGAAGGCACCGTGGCCGTGGGTGGCAAGAGCCTGAACGTGAACCTTCCGTTCACCATGCAAGGCAAGGTCACTCAGCAGCAGCTGGTGACCGCTGGTGTGAACAGCATTCCGAACATCCCTGGGCTGAAAGGCCTGATCCCCGGACAATGAACGCAGCTGTCCAGGGGGTGCGGCACACTCAGAGCTCGCCGCGCCTAGCCTACCAAATCCGCGGGGAATCAAGCATCGGCGCGCCGGTGCTACTCATCATGGGCTTCGGCATGCCGGGGAGCATGTGGGAACCTCAGCTGGCCGGGCTGAGTCACCGACACCCGGTCGCGTGCTACGACCACCGGGGGATCGGCGACAGCGAGGCGCTGCGCGGCGGGCTCTCGATGGGGGAGCTGGCCGGAGACGCGTCGATCGTCAGCGTTGCGTTCGGTGACCCACCCGCGACCGTGCAGAAGTTCTTCGACGACAACGGCGGCGACTGGCCGGTGCTGGCCGATGAACA
>JAUILJ010000286.1 GCA_030433055.1 Polyangia bacterium | reverse complement strand
TCGGATGATGTCAGCGTTGGAGCGCCGGCTTGGCAATGAGCCCTGGCCAAGTGCCTCGGCCCCCACGAGCTCCCCGACTATCAGGGTCGGAGAGCGACTCACGCGAATACAGTGAACCTTCATTTCCGTCGGGAGGCACCTACTTCCTCGGCCGCTATCGCGTAGTCGACGAAATCGGCGTCGGGGGCATGGCCTCCGTCCATCTGGCGCGTGCAGACGGTCCCGGTGGCTTTCAGAAGTGGGTGGCCATCAAGCGCATCCACAAGCACCTGGCCGAGGACCAGACGTTCATCTCGATGTTCTTGGATGAGGCGCGCATCGCCGCGCGAATCACCCACCCAAACGTGGCGCAGGTGTTCGACCTGGGCACACATCGCGACAGCTACTGGATCGCGATGGAGTACCTGCACGGGGAGCCGCTGCGTGAGGTCATGCGCGCGCTGGACGAGGGCGGCGGCCCCGCCATGAGTCACGCGATGGTGGCGCGTATCGTGGCCGACGCCGCCGAGGGCCTGCACGCCGCGCACGAGCTGGCGGACAAACACGGCAAGACCCTCGGGTTGGTGCACCGCGACGTCACGCCACACAATTTGTTCGTCACCTACGACGGTAGCGTGAAGGTCGTGGATTTCGGTGTGGCCAAGGTCACCGATCGCATGACGAAGACGCGGGCTGGCACCCTGAAGGGCAAGCTCGCGTACATGAGCCCGGAGCAGGTGCGTGGGGAAGACGTCGATCGCCGCACCGACGTGTTTGCGCTGGGCGTGGTGCTCTGGGAGATCACGACTGGACGCCGATTATTCCGCATGGATAATGACTTGGACACGCTGGAGCGCGTCCAAGCCTGCATCGTTCCGTCCCCATCGAGCATCGTTGCGCACTACCCGGTGGAGCTCGAATCCATCGTCATGCGGGCGCTGTCCAAGGACAAGAATCGCCGCTTTCAGACTGCCCGCGAGCTCTCCCGCGCGCTGCAGCAGTACCTGATGAAGTCGGGCCAGTTCATCGGCGCCGACGAGATCGGTGGTTACATGAAGCAGGTCCTGGCGGATCGCTTCGAAAAGCGCGAAGCGCACCTGCAGTGGGCCGCGGAAGTCACCCAGACCATCAGCCTGGACAAGCTGGAGCGCCCCGCCGCAGGAAATCTGGACGAGGTCTCCCTGCTGACCCTGGAGAGTGACGTCCAGTCCGTGCCGAGCGCGGCGGTGCCGCTCAAGACGTCCACCGCCCTCGCCAGCCCCGGCTCCCGCCTGCCCCCGATTGGCGCGGCGCCCGCCGCAGATGTTTCCGCGAGGAGGCCTTCTCAGCCGACCCGTCAGGCAATCCCTAGCTCCACTCCCGTGTCCGGCCCTGCGTTCGCGGCGGCCAATGCGATGCGCCCGTTCGGCGCAACCCAACCCCTCGCAGCACCCCGGCCAGCAGCTGGACGGCCGCCCACGGTGCCGCCTGCAAAGGAACTTCCGGGGTATCCCCTGGATGATCCATCCTCTCAGCCCCAGCCAAACGCGTCTGCCATGAACTCTCCGAAGCGCACTCAGCTAGGCCTTGGTGCTCCTCCTCCTCCGCCGCCCCGTCCGGCCGCGGCGAAGACACAGGTAATTCCCAGCTATCCGGCGCCCGCTGCGCCTCAGCCCCCTGCTGCCCACCCTCAGCATCCGGGCTTTCATAGCTACGACGAAGACGATGACGCGGTGACGCGGATCATGGACAGCCCGCTGGACCTCAATGACGAGGACCTGAACACGGCATCCATCTCCACCGCCGTTCACGTTCCGCCGAAGAGCTATGAGCCAGCGCCCCAGCCGGCGGCTCCCGTCGTGGTCTCAGAGCCGCCGCCAGCTCAGCTCGCTCCCACGCCGGCACCCGCCGTCGCGCAGCAGCAGCCTCAGGTCATCTACTCCCAGCCACCGCCGAAGGACTCGCGGTCACTGATGATCGCGGTGATCGCCGCCACCACGACCTTGGCGGCGTTGGCGCTCACGGCGCTCGTCGTGCTCAAGGTCCTGGAAAAGCCAGCGGCCGCCCCGGTACCCACGGTTGCGACGGTGCAGGCGCCGGCCGCCCCCACCACTGCGCCCGCTCCAACGGCGGCGCCGGAGCCGCCGGCGACTACCACTGCGACCGCCTCCGCCGCGCCCACACCAGAGAGCGAAACCCTCGACCCCACGTCGCTTCCCGAGGAAAAGAAGCCGGAGACCCCCACGGCTACGGGCAACGGCTCGCCAGCGCCGGCGCGAGTCCCCGGTCCGCTGCCCCAGAAGGAGGTCGCACCCAAGGCTGATCCAGGGTTTCTCACCGTGGTCTGCGATCCCGCGTGCGATAGCGTCAGCGCCAACGGCAGAAACCTCGGGCCCTCACCGGTGGTTCGAGCCTCACTTCCTCCGGGAAACTACGGTGTATCTTTGCGCCGCAAAGGTTCCCCCTCCAAGTCCATCAGCGTCACCATCACCAGTGGAAAGACCACCGCGCAACGCGTGAACATGGGCTCTTGAGCCGCTCGGCGCCGAGGTTTACGGCCGTTCCGAGGGCTATCTTCTAGCGAACTACAGCGACATGAGAACTTATACTTTGAAGGGTGTGCGAGCTTTGGGTTGGATGTCGGGTGGGGTGCTTCTGCTCGGCAGCGGCCTCGTCGGCTCCGCGTGTTCGTCCCGCGATCTCGATCTCGTCCTCCACGACCTGTGCGGGTTTCGCACGAACGGGAGCGCCTACGCCGAGTTCGTGGTGTTCGAATCCGACTGCCCCAGCAACACCTGCGGGGAGGTCGAGGCCAAGCTCGCAGCGGGGAACACGGATGGCGCCGTGTTTCGCTCGGTGGTACCCGAAGGGAGCGGCCTGCCTGAGGTTGGAACGCTTTCTGCGCGGAAATATGCCTTTGGCGTCATCCTGAAGGATGGCAGCTGCAAGCCCATCGCTACCGGTTGCACTTGTGCCAACCTCGACGACATCAAGAAGGTCGAGATCAACGTAGCTGCCTGGGCGAACTGCCCCTCCAGCGGCGAGTGTTCGGAGGCTCAGGCGTGTACGCCACTGCAAGCGAGCACCGGATGCATCGCGCCCTCCACCTGCGTTGACGGTCGGTGTGAGGGTGAACCCGGCGACGGAGGCACTGGGGACTCTTCAACCGACGGGGGTGGCGGAGCTTGTGATCTGAGCGTCGTCGCCAGCGGCGATCTGCCGATGGCGGTGACGGAGGACGCCAACCTCTCCGGGCCGGCCGTGGTGGCCACGCCCAGCGGCTTCGTGATCGGCTTTCGGGAACAAAACCCCACGACCACGACGCTGCAGCTGGTGTTGCAAGGCGTCACGGACGCAGGTTCAGCAGGGTCGCCGAGCAAGATCCCGCTGTCGGCGTGCGCTGAGACCCCGAAGGACGTGGGGCTGGCCATCGCCTTCGGAGACGGCGGCGGTGTACTCGCGGCGAGCCTTCCCGACTGCACCGGGGGCGGTGCGGGCGCGGCGTTCGTCACCTTCGACGCCAGCGGCGCTTCCACAGGGAACAATTCGGTGGCTAACAGCCAGTTCTCCGAGTTGACGCTGGCTCGCAATCACTCCGCGGCGCCGATCTCTGGCAGCGCGAACGACTTCGAGTTCGTGTACCGGGTGCTCACGGGCAGTGGCGTTGTCGTACAGAGCGCGACACTGGAAGGTGCGGGCTTCAAGGGTGGGGTCAACACCGCCAACCTGTTCATGGCGGCGCCTGCGGGCTTCGCTGAGGTCGCGCGGACGGACATGGTGCGCGGCCTGCTCGGGCAAATCCCCGATCGGGCGGCGGTCGTGCTCCAGGTGGCTGCGCCCGATGCCACCGCCCTCCAGGAGATCGAGTTGCCCGACGCAACTTGGGGCGCGCTAACGGCTTGGGACGATCGCGTCGCGGCCATGGTCCCTGGGGCGACGGGGATTGCGTATCAGCTAACTGACGCAACTGGGGCGGACCTGGGTAAGGGCACCGCGGGTAGTGGCTCCGTACGTGGCGGAGATCTCGCGCAGCTGGGCGATCGTTTGCTCTTCCTGACGGGAGGCTCGGAGAAGCTCACCATCATTCCTCACACTGGCGCCAACGCGACCCTCACTGCGGAAACGCCCGTCGTGTTCAACGGCGCGGTCGGTACCACGAGTCTCACTGGATTCGAGGGCGACCTGGTGTCGATGGCTGCAGCTCGTGGACAGGTCGCCGTCGCTTGGGTCACGCGCTCCAAGTTGAGCGCCGGAGAACCGACCGGCGGCTGGGCAATTCTGTCCTGCAAGGACTGACAGGAGACGCCGTGAAGACCCTGGTCGATCGACGCCTGGTGCAGGAGGTGGATCGCTTTGGGCTACGCTATGCGTGCGAGTCGTGTTGCTACTTCGCGGCCGACTCGCAGCTCGCAGAGGCCGAGCAACGTTGTGCGCTCGGCTATCCCAACCACGAGCATCGGGCGGCGCGCCTGGAGCTGGGGCGCGAGCTCGTGTTCTGCAAGGAGTTCGAGCTGGCTTGAGGTTGCCCTGGTTCGTTGAAGAACTTGGCTGACACCGTCTCGTCGACGCGAACCTTCGTGCTGTGCCGCGCTCTCACCCCCCAACCCTGATCAAGCTGGTTCAACGGACGCTGGCCGAGCTGGGCCTGCGTGGAGGTTCGCTGCTGGTGGCGGTGAGCGGTGGGCCCGATTCGATGGCGCTTCTTCACGTGCTCGGACTTTCCCGAGAGAAGCTCGGCTTGAGCGTGTGGGCTCACGGTGTCGATCACGGGCTGCGGTTGGAAGCTGCGTCGGAGCTCGATCTGGCGCAGGAGCTAGCCACCCAGCTCGGCGTCGGCTTCAGCCGCTCCAAGGTGGCGCTGGAGCGAGGCAGCAACCTGCAGGAGCGAGCCCGGGCAGCGCGCTACGAACGACTGGAGGCGGAGGCCGCGCGTGTCGGAGCGTTGATTTGCACGGCGCACCACGCAGACGACCGAGCGGAGACGCTGCTCATGCGCTTGATGCGGGGGTCAGGGCCAGGCGGGCTCGCGGTGCTCCCTCCACGCAGCGAAGGACGGGTCCGACCCATGATCCGGGCGACTCGGGACGATGTATTGCGCCACATCGACCGCCACGGGCTCCAGGTCGCGATGGATCCCTCCAACGCCGACCCACGGTTTCTGCGGGTGCGGGTGCGGCAGGAGTTGCTGCCGTTGCTCAAGGAGCTGTCTCCAGGGATCGTGGGGCACCTGACCGCACTGGCCGATCAGCTCGCCGAGGAGCCCGCGCTGCGCGGAGGGCTCAACCGGGCGCAGATCCAGGCGTTGCAGCACGCGATCATCTCCCAACAGCCCGTCGAACTCGCGCTCAAGCAGGGAAAGACGCTGGTGTTCGCGCCTGGAAAGGCGCGGGACACTCAGACCGCTGGGCAACGCCGGCCGCGCGGCACGTTGTCGCTCGAGCTGGGCGACGACGACTGACAGAAACTGCGCCCGCCTCGCCCGCGTACCTCCCATTGCGCGTCTCGACGCTGCGAGCGGCGCGGGCGCACAGCCGCAAACAACGCGGCAGTTTTGCGTCGCTTAGGTGCGCGGCATAGTTGGTCGTCAAGGGATGCACGAACGACAGTTCGACATTACGTAGAGAGAACCCACGCTCACCGGCTCACTCCGGCGAAAAACCATCCCGAAACCATCGCCAGCGCATGCTCTCCCGGTTAAGAAACCTGTGCCAACCAAGCCTCGGGTGCACCTGAGGCGTGGCGATGGCATGATTGGACGAGTCACCGCCGAGCGCGGTTTCCATCTCCGCAACGATTTTCTCGCGCCGCTTGGCTCGAGCATTCTGGTCACTTCTTCAACATCGCATCGCAAGTCGCTGAGGAACAGTGAAGCAACCCTATAAGACCGTCCTCCTCTGGGTCGTCCTGATCGTCGCGTTCTTCGCGATTTGGCACTTCGTCGATAGCGACGGCCAACACCGCAAGAGCGTCGCCTTCAGTGAGTTCATGTCACTGGTCGAGGCCCCCAAGGAGCAGAAGCACGTCAAGGAAGTCGATATCAAGGACACGCGATATCGCTTCACTGTCGCTGACCCTGGCAACCCCAAGGGCGAGAAGAAGGAGACGATAGGTCCAGCTGTCTCCGACGCCATCATGAAGAAGTTGCTCCGCAACGTGGTGGAGGTGAAGTACGAGCAGGAGGAGAGCAATCCGATCCTCACCACGATGCTCACCATCCTGCTGCCGATGGTGATCCTGCTGGTGATGTTCTACCTCTTCATGCGTCAGCTGCAGGCCGGCGGGGGCAAGGCGATGAGCTTCGGCAAGAGCCGCGCGCGCTTGCTCAATGAGGCTCAGAACAAGGTCACGTTCGCCGACGTCGCCGGAATCGACGAAGCCAAGGACGAGGTCGAGGAGCTGATCGCTTTCCTCAAGGATCCAAAGAAGTTCCAGAAGCTCGGCGGGCGGATCCCGAAGGGCGTGCTGATGATGGGTCCACCAGGTACGGGGAAGACCTTGTTGGCTCGTGCCATCGCAGGTGAAGCCGGTGTGCCGTTCTTCAGTATCTCCGGCTCTGACTTCGTCGAGATGTTCGTGGGGGTCGGCGCGAGCCGCGTTCGCGACCTGTTCGAGCAGGGCAAGAAGCACGCTCCGTGCATCATCTTCATCGACGAGATTGACGCGGTCGGGCGCCATCGCGGAGCGGGTCTCGGCGGCGGGCACGACGAGCGGGAGCAGACGCTGAATCAGCTGCTGGTCGAGATGGATGGCTTCGAGAGCAACGAGGGCGTGATCATCGTGGCCGCGACGAACCGCCCCGATGTCTTGGACCCCGCCATCCTCCGACCGGGTCGTTTCGACCGGCGCATCATCGTGCCCCGTCCCGACATTCGCGGCCGTGAGGGGATCCTGGCCGTGCACACGAAGAAGGTGCCCCTCGGCGTGGACGTGGATCTGTCGATCCTCGCCGCCGGTACCCCAGGCTTCGTCGGCGCTGACTTGGAGAACCTGGTCAACGAGGGCGCGTTGCTTGCCGCACGGCAAGACAAGGACTGCGTGTCCATGATCGACTTCGAGATGGCCAAGGACAAAGTCCTGATGGGCACGGAGCGCAAGTCGATGGTGATGAGCGAGTCCGAGCGCCGGACCGCGGCTTGGCACGAGGCAGGGCACACCCTGGTGGGCATGCTCGTCGAGGGCAACGACCCGGTGCACAAGGTGTCGATCATCCCCCGTGGTGCGGCGCTCGGTGTGACCATGTTCCTCCCCCAGGAAGACCGTCACCTGATGACCCGCAAGCAGACGCTGGCGCGCATCTCGATGGCGCTCGGCGGCCGCGTCGCGGAGGAGTTGGTGTTCGATGAGATCACCACCGGCGCCCAGGATGACATCAAGCGAGCCACCGGCATGGCGCGCGCCATGGTGTGTGAGCACGGCATGACCGACGCGCTGGGGCCCATCGCCTACGGCGAACAGGAGGAGAGCATCTTCCTCGGTCGTGAGATGGCATCCCGTCGCGACGACTACTCTGATGACACCGCTCGTCAGATCGACAAAGAGCTGCGCAAGATCGTCGAGGACCAATACTCCCTGGCGAAGCGTATCCTCGTGGAAAACCGCGACGCGCTGGATCGCGTGGCGGAAGCCCTCCTGGAGCGCGAGACCCTCAGCTCTGAGGAGATCCGATGCGCGATCAAGGGCGAGCCGCTGCCCGAGCGCGCCAAGGTCTTGATCCCTCGCTGGACCGACAAGCGTCGCGAATCCAGCGAGAAGAAGCGACCCGCGAGCATCTTCGGCGCGCCCAAGCCCGCTCCCAGCGCTTGATACGGGAGCCCGCTTGGCCCTGGTGGCCAGGCGAGACCAAGCAGCCCCCGCCTCCACTGGAGTCGCGGGGTTTGCTCTTTTTGTCGCCTCAATCCCAGGGGGTGAGACGCGTCGGTCGCTAGTCGGATTCCGCCACGAGGCGCCGCGCCAGCTCGAGCAGCGGTTCGCGTCGGTTCAGCGCCGGTTCCTCGGTGACGTGGTCCAACATCTGGTCCAGCAGTATGCCGAGCTGCTTGCCCGGGGGTAGCCCGAGCTCAGCCATCAGGTCCTTGCCGCCGATCGCGAGGTCCCTGGTGGACAGCGCGACACCGGCAGCCAGCTCTCGCTCGACGTGTTCTCGAAGCTCCCACAGCTCAGTGGGCCAGCCGCCGAGGCCGTCTACCCCACTGGCTGCGAGATGGTCGGCGCGCGCGAGCTCCCAGAGCTGCGGCAGAACCTCGACGCCCACCGCGCGCAGCCAGCGTCGCAGCGTCGCGCCATCCTCGAGCTTCCGGTACTCGATCACGTGATGTTTCACGAGCGCGACGACTCGCTCGCGCTCGGCGTTCGAGAACCGCAGACGTGCACACACGCTCTCCGCGATGGTGGCTCCCAGCGCCGCGTGCTTTCGCGCGTCGTCCGTCGGCTCCAAGCTGGGCTCGCCCACATCATGAAGGAGCGCCGCCGTGCGCAGCACCGGGTCTGTGGGGCAAGCGTCAACGACCCGCATCAGGTGCTGCCAGATGGGACCCGTCAGCTCGGCGTGCCCGCTCTCGAAGTCCGCGCAGCTGAACAGCTCCGGAACGCTGATCTCCAGCATGCCGTGGTCCAGCATCACCTGAAAGCCACGGCTTGGCTTCGGCGTCTTCAGCGTCTTGATCCACTCATCGCGGATCCGCTCGGGGCTGACCTTGCGGTAGGTGTCCAAGGAG
>JAUILJ010000285.1 GCA_030433055.1 Polyangia bacterium | reverse complement strand
CGGCGACTTCGCCGCTGAACTCCAGCTCGACGCTGCGTGGTTGCAACGACTCCACCTGGCCCAGGAACTGGCCCAAGCGCTTGCCCAGAGTGACATAGGGCCCGAGCACCGACGCCATCTCGCGGGGAACCGACGGCACATTGACGGAGTTGGTGATGGTGCCCTCCGTCAGGTAGGCGATCACCTGCTGGCAGATCTCGACAGCCACCCGTAGCTGAGCCTCCTTGGTGGAGGCGCCGAGATGGGGGGTCACGACGGACGCAGGGTGCTTGACGATCTCGCTCAAGCCAGGAGGCTCTTCCGGGAACACGTCCAGCGCGACGCCGCCGATCTTTCCAGAGTCCAGACCTCGAACCAGCGCCGCCTCATCGTAGACACCACCGCGCGCGGCGTTCACCAGCAGCACGCCATCCTTCATCTTCGCGATGGCTTCGTCGTTGACGAGGTGCTTGGTCTCCGCCGTGAGTGGGGTGTGCACCGAAATGGCGTCCGCGCGCCTGAACAGCTCATCCAGGCTCACGAGCTCCACTCCGAGCTCAGCGGCGCGCTCGCTGGTCACCACCGGATCAAAGGCGATGACTTCCATGCGCAGCCCGATGGCGCGATCCGCGAGGATACGGCCAATGTTGCCCAAACCGATGACGCCAAGGGTCTTGCTGGTCAGCTCACGCCCCTCGAAGAGCTTCTTCTCCCACTTGCCTTCCTTCATGGAAGCACACGCGGCGGGGATCTTGCGGGCCATGCTCATCAGCAGCGAAAGCGCGTGCTCAGCGGTGGTCACGGCGTTGCCGGTGGGCGTGTTCATCACGACGATGCCGCGACGAGACGCTTCCTTGACGTCCACGTTGTCGACGCCGATGCCCGCACGCCCAACGACACGCAGGTTCTCCGCAGCATCCAGCACCTTCTTGGTGACCTTGGATCCGCTGCGAATAACCAGGCCGTGGTACTGGCCGATGCAAGCGGCCAGCTCGTCCTCGGACAAGCCGGGCTTGTAGTCGACCTCGATCCCGGTCGCCTTCTCGAGGACTTCCAGCCCTTGTTTGCTCAGGCTGTCGGAAACCAGAACCTTTGCCATTACTTACCCTTCCTGAAATCGGCCATGAAAGAGACCAGGGTCTCGACCCAGGCCTTCTCAGCGGCGTTGTAGATTGAGACGCGCACACCCCCAACGGAGCGGTGACCCTTGAGGCCAACCATTCCCTTTTCGGAGGCCGCCTTGATGAATTCTGCCTCCAACTCGGGCGTCGGCAGGTTGAACACCACGTTCATGAGCGACCGGCTGCCTTTTTCCACAGGGCAACGGTAGAAGTCTGCGTCCGCGTCGATTGCGGAGTAGAGCAGGTCGCCCTTCTCGCGATTCTTGCGCTCCATCGCTTCCAGCCCACCCGCAGCCTTCACTACCTCGAGCACGTTGCGCATCAAGTAGATGCTGAACGTGGGAGGCGTGTTGTACAGAGAGCCCGCGTTAGCGTGGGTCGAGTAGCGCAGGATGCTGGGAGTCGTCTCCTTCTCCTTGGCGAGCAGCGCCTTGTCGATGATCACCAGCGCGAGGCCACTCGGGCCGATGTTCTTCTGAGCACCGGCGTAGATCAGGCCGAACTTGGAGACGTCGATCGGGCGCCACATGATGTCGCTCGACATGTCCGCGATCAGCGGCGCCTTCGTCTCTGGGAAGTCGAACCACTGCGTTCCAGCGATCGTATTGTTGCTGGTGATGTGCACGTACTGAGCGTTCGCATCCAGATCCAGCTCGGCAGCCTTTGGGATGCGGGTGAATTTGCCATCGACCGCCACGTTTGCGGCGGCGCGCGCGTTGCCGATCAGCTTGGCTTCGGCGAACGCCTTCTTCGACCAAGACCCGGTGATGACGTAGTCAGCGCTCTGGTCCTTTCCGAGGAAGTTCATGGGCAGCATCGCGAACTGCAAGCTCGCGCCGCCTTGCAGCAGCAGCACCTCATGAGAGTCCGGGACTTTGAGCAGCTCCCGCACCAAAGCCAGGGTTTGCTGGTGGACAGCGTCGTAGGCCTTGCCGCGATGGCTATGCTCGATGACGCTCATGCCAGTGCTCTCGAGATCGAGAAGCTCTGCTTGAGCACGCTCTAGCGCAGCCAGTGGCAGCGCTGCCGGACCAGCGTTGAAGTTGATTACTCGGGCCATTTTCCTCCACGCAGACAAGGGCCTGCGGGGCCATCGCGTAGTAACTGGACGGGTCTTAGTCAAGCGCGACCACTTGGCCGACCGCCTGCCTGGGCACCGCACCGTCACGGATCAGCCTTGCTCGGCCGCCATCGAGTGCAACGAGCGTGGAGGGCAAACCGCCTGGAGCACGACCGATCACCACCCAAACACCGGAGAGCGCTCGCTCCGCGCTCGCGTGATCCAGCGCGGGCGCCTGCCCGGGCGGGTTCGCGCTGGTTGCTGTAAGCGTAAGTCCGGAAAGCTGCGCCAGGCGCTGAGCGGCGCTCGGGCCGGCTTCGCGCACGCCGATTGTGCCCCCATGAGTCAAACGTGTGTCGACGTCGTGAGCCGCTGGCAACACGATAGTCAGCCCACCTGGCCAAAACTGGCTCGCCAGCCGGTGTGCTTCGTCGGGCACGTCGCGGACCCAGCGCCCCCACGCACGAGCGCCGGGAACAATCAGCCCGACGCCCTTACTTTCTCGGTGCTTCGCCGCGAACAGGCGGTCCACCGCCCGCGCGTTGCTCGCGTCGGCGAGCAAGCCGAAGGAAGACTCGGTCGCCGCCGCCACCACCTCCCCTAGCCGCAGCAGCTCCAGCGCCGCGCGCTCGCTGACCACACGCAGCACCGGCTACTCACTCCCCCGTTCCAGCGCGCGATACCCTATATCCCTACGGAACTGCATGCCTGAGAAGCTGATCCGCTCGAGCGCGGAGTAGGCTCGCTCGCGGGCCTCAGCCAGGCTATCTCCAGTCGCCGTCACCCCGAGCACCCTGCCACCCGAAGTGACGACACGGCCGTCCTTCAGGGTCGTACCCGCGTGGAACACCAGAGCGCCCTCGACCTCTGCGGCACGCTCCAGGCCATCGATCACGTCTCCCTTGCGCGGCGTGCCGGGATAACCGTGGGCCGCCATCACGACGCACATCGCGTGGCGCTCGCTGACGGACACCGCATCCGACTCCAGCCGCCCCTCGGCGGCACTCAGCAGGAGCCTGCCCAAATCGCCATCCAGGGTCGACATCAGGACCTGGGTCTCCGGATCGCCAAAACGTACATTGAACTCCAACACCTGAGCGTCACCGGCCGGAGACACCATCAAGCCCACGAACAGTGTCCCGATGAAGGGGCTGCCCTCGGCGCTCATGCCACGCACCACAGGGAGAACGACCTCGTCGCGCACGCGCTCGAGCAGCGCGCCGTCCACCAGCGGAGCGGGCGCGTACGTCCCCATGCCCCCGGTGTTGGGTCCTCGGTCCCCCTCCCCAATCCGCTTGTGGTCCTGAGCCGCTGGAAGCATCAGCACTCGCTCTCCGTCACAGATGGCATGCACGCTGGCCTCGGCGCCAGGCAGGCGCTCCTCGAGTACCAACCTTCGGCCCGCGTCACCAAACCGACCGTCCAACATCTCCAGGCTCGCGGTGAGCGCTTCTTCCGCGCTCTCCGCAACCACCACGCCCTTGCCTGCGCACAGTCCGTCAGCCTTCACCACCGGGATCTGACCCCGGGCGGAAAAGCGCTCGATCGCCGCCCGAGCCGCTGCTGGGCTCTCGACCACCTCGAAGGCCGCTGTGGCGATCTGGTGACGCTTACAGAACTCCTTCATGAACGCCTTGGAACCCTCCAGTCGAGCCGCGGCGCTGCCGGGCCCGTACACGGCGAGGCCAGCGTTCCTCAGCTCATCAGCCAGGCCTGCGCAGAGCGGCGCCTCGGGACCAATCACCACGAGATCCGGGCGCAGGTCGAGCGCCAGGGACCTGGGATCTCCAGCAACGCTCTTGAGATCGGGCAGCGCAGGGTTGCCTGGGCACAAAGTGACCTCGGCAACCGATCCGCTCTGACCCAGGCGCCAGGCCAGTGCGTGCTCCCGTCCACCGCCACCGATCACCAACACGCGTAGCCCATCCTCGAGCCCATCTCGCTTCTGGCCGTCCTGCATCCCGCGGCCCTAACCCGTCGGATTAGGCGGGGCAATCGTCCCGCGGCATGGCTGTCGGCCCCGGCGGCGAGACCCAGCACAAATGGCGCGGAGGAACACGAAGGCGCATGCCGTTGCCGATCCGGGCCAGGGGCTGGTACACAGAGAAGGCTCGCCTCGCGCCACCGCGAGCGTCGGGCACCTCGAGTTGGGTCCCCCTGGCGCGAGGACTCGCGTCAGCCCGGCGCGGAATCTCGCACCGAGCAGGTGCGGACGAACAGCAATTCGCGCCGTGAGAGGCGTGACGAGACAACCTAGAATCCGCTGAGGCCCGAGTGTCCCACGTCGTCATTCGCACCGTGCGTCCCTACCCAAACGAGGAAGCCTTCCTTCAAGCTGAAGGCTGGACGCTGTCGCGCAAGAGCATCGTGCTGCTGGACCAGCCGGAACACCCCGAGGGGACGGTGGTGCGCTTCGAACTCAAGCTCGAAGGCGGGAAGCGACTGATGCGAGCCGAAGGCAGCGTGGTGCGCTTTCGAGAAAGCGATGGCGAGTTCCCCTCACAGCTGGAACTGAAGTTCAGGCGCTTCGACGCCGCCGCCAAGGCGCTGATCGAAAGCGCTGAGGCGCTCGCAGCGCTCACCGAGGATGACTACGAAGTCATCGATGACGTCGAGGCGCTGAGCGACATCGAGGCCAGTGCTCCAATCCACACGGAACCGCTCGAGCACAGCGACCCAGCGCCGGACAGCGCACCAGGCGTCGCCTTGAGCAGCGCGCCTGGCGCCCTCAGCAACCCCACCGCAGGCAACACCCAGCCCCTCGCGACTCAACCCCTCGGCAGCTTCGAGTCAGAGAACAGCCCCTACTCCGCGCCTCCCGAAGCAACGCAGCTCGGCAATCCCGAAGAAGACGCCCTGGACGAGGCGGTGGCTGGCGCGAGCCGTGAGGCGCGCTCGAGCTCACTCCCCGCACCTCCGCCCTCCGCCCCCGACGCGTCCCTCGCCGGCTCGGCGCTGAAACTGGATGCCCTCATCTCCGAGGCGTTGTCGGAACCTCCACCCGGGGATCCCGCAATGCCTGCGATGACGCCGCTGCCGATCTCGGACCAAATCCCGACTCTGCTGGACAACAGCTCTCCCAATGCATCAGCCACTCCGCTCCCCATGCCGCCCGGGGGCACCGAAGTGGATGCGCTCCTGGCGGAGCCGGTGGTCGCGGCAGAGACGGCAGCCTCACCCCCGATAGCAGAGGCTGAGCAAGAACCGGAGAGCGACAGTCCGCACCTCGCGGAACAGCTTGAAGAGCCTGATGTGGACGAACTGCTAGCCGAGTCCGCCGCGGAGGATGCCAGCCCGAGCGACGAAGAAGCCAGCGCCGCCCCGAGCGACGAAGAAGCCAGCGCCGCCCCGAGCGACGAAGCCGCGGAGGAGGTCAGGCCAGAGCTGAGCAGCGACGCCCCCAGCGCCGAGGGCCCTGCGGACACCCGTGATAGCGGCGTGCACGCTCGGCCCTCCAAGATCAGCGCTCCGGCGCGGCGAGAGGAGCTGTTGGCCAAGCTACGAGAGCGGCGCCTGCGCAAGACCAGCGGAGACGTTCAGGCCGCTCAGTCCGGAAGCGGCACTTCGTCGGGTACGTAGCGCGGCGGCCGAGCCTTGGCTCGTTCCACCAAACGGCGACAGAGCTCCGGGAAGTCCACGCCCGCGACCCCAGCCGCCTCGGGATAGAGGCTCGTCGCGGTCATACCCGGCAAGGTGTTGACCTCGAGCAGCGTGACGTCTTCGTCCGGGTCCGCCGGCACCACGAAGTCCATCCGCGCAAGGTCCCGCACGGAAACAGATTTGAACGCAGCGACGGCGACGCTCTGAATCCGACCCAGGCGCTCCAGCGGCAGCGGCGCTGGGCACTCGTGGCGGCTCCCTCCCGTGCCATAGCGTGACTTGAAGTCATACCAATCAGCGGCGTTGGAGTGGATGAGCGTGGGCGAGAACGCTTCGGGGCCAGCCTCACCCTCGAGCACACCGCAGGTCACCTCGAGGCCGCTGACGAAGCGCTCGATCAGCGCCTCGGAGTCCACCTCGAAGGAGCGCAACAACGCCGCCCGCAGCGCCGCACCATCGCTGCCCGCAGCCACGCGCTGCACACCGATCGACGACCCTCCGCCGGAGGGCTTCACCACCAGCGCCGGACCGAGCTCAGCGAGCACGGCGTCGCAGTCCAGGCCGTCCAGCTCGGCGCGGTTCACTACGCGCTCAGGCGCCACGGGAAGCCCTGCCTCACGGAAACATCGTTTGGCTGCCGGTTTGCTGGCTGCCGTCGCACTGCCGAGCACTCCCGAACCCACGTAGGGCATGCCCAGCACCTCCAGCAGGCCCTGCAAGCAGCCGTCTTCGCCCAGGGGTCCGTGGGTCGTGGGAAATACGGCGGCGAAGTCGCCAGCCAGGAGCGCCGCGGGGAGGTCGCGGTCGAGCTCCAGGAGCTCTGCCGTGTAGCCCGCCTTGATCAGCGCTTGCTGGACACCTCTCCCCGACGCGCGGCTCACCGCCGCCTCGCTCGAGGGGCCACCGCACACCACGGCGATACGCGAAGTCACGGCGCCGGCTCCTCGCTGAGCTGAATGTGGTCGAGGGTGATGCCGAGCTCGTTGCTCAGGGTGAAGATGCGCTCATCGCGATAGAATTCACCGAAGCAGATGCGCCGAATGCCGCTGTTCGCGATCAGCTTGAAGCAGCCGAAACACGGCGACGCGGTGACGTAAATATGCGACTCGTCGATGCGCACACCGTTGCGAGCGGCCTGCACGATCGCGTTTGCTTCCGCGTGGACCGTGCGCACGCAGTGGCCGTCCTCCATCATGTGCCCAGCGTCGTCACAGTGATCGAGGCCGCGAATCGAGCCGTTGTAGCCCGTCGCCAAGAGCATCTTGTCCCGCACGATGACCGCGCCAACGTGCTTGCGACTGCACGTGGAGCGTGTCGCCACCTGTCGTGCGATCTCCATGAAGTACTGATCCCACCCGACTCTCGGTCTGCTCTCCGCCATGGCCGAGTCGTACACGAGCTACGCAGGCCCGGCGAGCCCCGGAAGCACGAGATCATTCACGGCCGCGCCGGGCTGCTTTGGTGGGAGACTTGACGTTCCGGCCGGCTCGTGGCTGAGTCCGCCGGTGCGCGCCATACGTCTCAAGCCGCCGCTGATTGCGGCGCTGGTCCTGATCGTGAGTGGAGCGGCCTACGCCGCCAGGGAGAGCGGCGATCGCGCCCGCGCAGAGCAGCTGCTCGGGTCGCTGAGCTCCGCCGATCCCAAGCTCGTGGGAGAGCCGGTGGGCAACGCCAAGGCGGCGTTGAAGCGAGCCAACGACATGCGCGCTGCCAGCGATCTGGAGCACGCCGAGCTGACCGAAGGCGTGGCCTACGAGTGGGCTTCCACCGCGGGCGACCTCACTCGAGCCGCCAAGTCGGAGGGCGAGGTCACCAAAGTTGAACAGCAGCTGAAGGACGTCGAGACCAAGAAGCTCCGCGCCCAGGCCCTGCTGGAAGAGACCATCGCGCGTCGAGAGCGCGCCAAGGGCAGGCTCAAGGATTTCGAGCAGCCCCCGCAAGCCGAAGAGCCTGGGCCGAAGTCCGGCAAGGGCGCCGAGAAGGCAGCCAAACCCGCCGCCAAGGTCCCAGCCAAAGGAGCCAAGTGATGAGTCGCTCGCGTTCCTTCGTGGGTCTCCTCGGCATGGGTGGGGGGTTAGGCGCGGTGTTCCCCCGCCTTGCTCCCGCTCCACGGCGCTTGCTCGAAGCTGCCCTGCTCGGCAGCGCAATCACGCTGATGAGCTGCGCGAGCGCCCCTCGGCCCCCCGTCTTGGGGCAAGCCGATCAAGTCGCCGTGAGCCCCAAGGCCACTGAGGCCAAAGCCGAGGCGCCCCAGGCCTTCGCCCACGCCGAGAAGTTGCGGCGCGAGGCAGACCAGGCATTCGAAGACGGCGATCAGGCGGCGGCAGAAATCCTCGCGGAAAGATCTATCGCTGCCTACTCTCATGCCTTCGTGCTGGTGCGCCTGTCTCGCGCCGAGCAGCGCCTGGCCAAGGTCAAAGCCGATCTGACCAAGGCTCAGGGCGAACTGTCCAAGCTCGACACTCAGCAGGCCGAAGTCGCTCGCGAAGCCGAGGCACTCGAGCTCAAGCTGAAGGTGGCTCGCGACGCGGTGCCCCTCACCCCGAGTGAGCCTGGCTCCGCGGACCGCGAAGCCGCACGCCTCGAGGCAGCGCGCGCGCTCGCAGCGCAAGCGCGTCTGCTGTGCGTTTCTGCATGGCTAATCGCGCCCGACACGAAGGACATCAAGACTCAGATCGAGAGCGCTGACGCCCTGGCGAAGTCGCTCGAAAAAGGCCCCAAGCCCACCCCGATCGACGAGGCCATCAAGCAACGCTCCGCCTGCCTCAAGCAGCTCACCGTGGCCCGCCGTGCCGCGACCGCCGCTGCTCGCGCGTCGTCGGAGCAAGACGAACTGCTGAAAGCGCTGAGCGATCGCGGCGATCTGGAACCCCACCGAGACGACCGCGGCGTGGTCGTGACGCTGCGCGGCCTCTA
>JAUILJ010000284.1 GCA_030433055.1 Polyangia bacterium | reverse complement strand
CGGGTACACTCCGCTGGTGGACCTGTTCCTGCTCGGCGGCGGCGTGCTCCTCATCGGGGTAGTCTTGTTCATCGTCGGGGCGGCGCTGTGGTTCGCGTATCGACGGCAGCAGCGCGCGTACCGGGTGACTCGGGGTGTGGTGATCTCCATCGACGCCGACTCCAGCTCGCGGATGGGTGTCATCGAGTTCTCGCCAAGCGGAGAGATCCTGGTCGGAGGCCAGCCGTATCGCCTGCGGGAGGGGCTCGGTGCGGCATACGACGTGGGCGACTCGATACCGGTTCGCTACGACCCTGCACGCCCCAGCAAAGCGACCATTCACCCGGCGAGCCACACGCGCACGTTGGCCCTCGTGCTGGGAGGTACTGGTCTGGTCCAGATCCCGTCCGCGCTCTTCCTCATGGTCTTCCTGGCTCCACAACAGCACGCTCAGGACGAGGCGCTGGACACCTTCATGCACGCGGCGCGAAGTAGCGACTCCACGCAGATAAAGATTTCGAGCACTCCGACGGCGCACATTGGCCCGGAGTTCCTGAAGGCAGCCGCAAACAGCAGCGTCCATCAGGTCACCGCAATGGCTGGCGGTTTCAGCGACGCGTGCTTCGAAGTGCGCTTCGATGGACGAGGCCAGCTCTTCTACGTCTACATGGAGAAGGAGCAAGCCTGGCGCGTTGCACGGGCGAACCAGAGCGACCCCGAATGCGCGGAGAGGACGGAGCCGTGACCGCCGGACACGTCTGCCTGCTCATCGCATGCATTGGTGTGGGCGAACTGGTGGTCGCCGCCCGCTTCTTTCACCAGCACACCACCGAGGAGCGCGCGAAGTCGGTCACCAACGCACCGAGCGCTGCGAACCAAAGCAAACGTCCAGGTCGCGCGCGCTTCATGGCCATGGTGCTTGCCGCATCCGCGTTCCTCAGCTTCGGTATCGCCGCGTTCATGTGGTTCGTAGTCGCCCCGCTCGGCGTCCCACGCGATCGGGCGGCGGCAGCCTTCATTCACAGCGCTCGCTCGAACGATTCCGCAGGGATTCAAACCTCCAGCGCGCCTGAGGCAAGCATCGACCACGCCTTCTTCAGCGCTCACCTGGCTGGCAAGACCGCCGACATAGCCAGCTACGACCTGGCCATGGGCGGGGAGTCCTGCATGGAGTATGAGACCGAGGACGGCCAAACGTTCTGGCTCTACCTGGAAGAGCGCGCCGATCGCTGGCTCGTCGTGCGCGCGGGCCCGACGGACGATCGCTGCTACAACCAGCTGCACAGCGACTGAGCCGCGCCCAGCCTCGTCGGCCGGCTAGCGCCGGCGACGTAGAGCGCGCATCAACTCGTCGTCGTCTTCATAGGGGTAGACGGGCGTCTGCCGCTCGTCCCCAGTCGGGAACGTGCCTGAGTTCGGGCGCTCTGGAGGGCTACTGGGCCGCCTGACCGCATACCCGCCGGACTCCTTCACGACCGGCTCGCTCTGCTGACGGAGCTCATAGGACCCGGACGTGGGGTTCTGACGGAGGTTGTAGCCCGACTTGGGGCGCGGCTCCGGAGCGGGAGGAAGAATGCTCTGGCGCTGACGTCGCTCGCCGTCGCCGGGCCTCGGGTGAGCGGGAGCCACAGGGTACTGACCGGCAGGGAAGCGCGCTGGCTGCGCCGAGTATCCGCCGGACCCCGACCCCGTCGACCCCGTCGTGCGACCTCCACCGGGCTTCCGGCTAGCGTCGCCCCCACGTTGTCGAATCTCGGACGCAGGCCGCGCTTGATCCCGACTATCCGTCCTGGGGGGCGGGGGTGAGGAACTCTCTCGGCGATCCGGATCGTAAGCGGGCGGCGGCTGAGACTCACGTACCGCGCGGAAACTCGAAGAGGAGCGAGCCCCTGGACGGCGGGACTGCGGAGGCAGCGTGGTCCGCTCGAAGATGCGGTCCACCTCCGCGCTCAAGCTCCCCGCAGCGGGGATGCGGCTCTTGCTGACGCTGCGCCGCGGGCCCGGTGCTCCACCTGCGGGCAGTGGAGGCGGGAGCATACTCGGTTGCTTGAATCGCCCCGCGATGCTCGCCCGGTCACCGATCACGTCCGCGAACAGGCGCAGCTGGTCGGGGTTGCGATTCTGACCAAACGTGTATGCAGCCTTCACGTAACCGACGCACAGGTGACGCAGGATGCGGGTTGACCTGGGGCTGCCCAGGACGCCAAGCGCCAGCTCGAACCCAACGTCCGTCTCCGTGACGTCAAACACGATGCGCACGCCTTCGTAGGGCAGCTCGATGGGGGTGCGCAGACGTGCGATGGTTCGCACAACGTCTCCGGGCACGACGACACTGCCTCGATGCGAGAGCAGCCGTGAGCCGAGCACGAAGCCAGCGGACTCGAGCACCTTGCCGGAGCCGTCGCCCAACGCGGCGTCGATCCCGAGCAGCAGCTCCTCAGCCTCCTCGAGCGGCATCGTGCTTCGGAGCTCGACGGCGTTGTAAACGTGGTCACTCAACGAACGCATCAGCCGCGGGATGAGTCGGGCAGCAAGCCGCATCGGCACGGACGCATCACTGCGTTCGAGCGCATCGATCACGTCGCGTACGAAACGACTCCTGAGCCGCGGACCCATCAGCGGCCCGATATTAGGGGTGGATGTGGTTGTAGCGGAAGCAGGAAGAGGGAAGTGCGAGCGGAAAAACGACCGCACGACCGAGCATGGTTGTTTCGGGTCGAATGCAGTAGCCGGATACCTGCGAAATTCGCAGCGCCCTGCGTGAATGGCACTGGATTCTCACTCCGAGAATCCACCGCGTGAAGCGAGTGCCGTTCACGATCCCTGGAGTTCGAACCAGCTTGGGACAGGTGCGGGAGTGACATTCTCACCGCGACCAACCGCGCCTGGCCTCGCGCTGAGAACTGCCGGCGCGCTGACCGCCTCGTGAGAGCCAGGTCATGTGCGTGAGTTGTCCATGTTGCCCGTTTATTGTCCATGCGCGAGCGCTCGTTGTAGGCACCTCGTGTGGATCGTCGGACGACCCTGCTAGGCGCCTGCGCGACTTGGTTGCTGCTGATCGGGACCGGCTGTGGTGAGGATGCAGCGCCCGCTCTCGCCGCCGTTGCTGCGTCGGAGAACCACGACCAGGAGCTGAATCAGCTCACGGAACGGGTCGCCTTCAAGCGCCACGAGCTGGAGAGCCGCGAGCACGTGAGCTGGGAGCTGCCTGACAAGCCTCGCGACGCAAGCTGCCCACAGCTCGCTCGGGGCGACAGTGAAGCCGACGAGCTGGTGCTGCTGGCACACGACGGGCGCATCGATACCCGAAAGCTCCTTCCGCTGAGGCTCACCAAGCAGCTCGCCAGCAGCGACTTCGAGGCACTCGAGCCCCACTATGACCCACACTCCAAGGCGGGTGCCAAGCGCCGCCTGCGCTCAAAGCGCGACGGTGAGTTGGCGCTGGAGAAGCTCACTCGCATCGGCAAGCGCCACTACGCGGCAGTGTTTCACGTCACCCACTACGTCGAGCCTCACTTCTTTCACGATCCAAAGAAGCGCAAGCCGGAGTGGGGCCCAGGACTGATGCTGGGGTGGGTGGCGATTCACGAACTCGGGGAGCCAGAAGCCCTATGCCAGTGGAGCATCGACGTGCGGAGCGACACCTCGGACGCCCCCCTCGCACGGCGCCTGCGGGAGACCACCCGATACGAGCTGATCAGCGATCTGGGGAAACGTTTCCGCGAGGCAGGCATGCGGGCCCTGAAGCAGCTGGGCAGCGGGCTGAGCGAACCGGGGAAGTGATCAGGGCTGGAACAGCCGCCGCTCGCTGAGCACGATGTCCCACCAGCGAAACGTCTGAGCCAGGACATGATCGAGCTGCCAGGTACCGCAGTCGATGCGATCCCCCTGACGACGACCAACCGGCCTGAGCTCTTCACCGGGCAAGCAGTAAGCTGACTGCTCAGCACACTGAAGCAGGTGAAGCACGCCCTCGGAGAAGCCGGCCCCGGCGTAGACGATCACCCCCGGCATGCGCATCGCACCCAGGTCCTGAAGTGCGTAGGGGATCTTCTCGTCCACGGTCCCTGGAGAGTCTTGGTATTTGCACTCGACGGCCAGCGCCGAGCCGCTCGCTTGATGCAGCACGAAGAGATCGATGCGGCGTTGCTTTCCGATAATCGAAGTGCCCAGACTGACTTCTTCGTAGATCTGGATGCCTCGATCGCCATAGGCGGCCTGAAGGTAGCTGGCGATGAGCCGTCGGTACTGGTTGCCTGTCAATCGGTCCTCCAGCGCGAGAGGCCGTCAGTCGCCTGACCGCCGGCCTCTGTCAAGCGCTGGCTCGAGATCTTGATCGCCTCGTCACAGATATCCGACCCCATGAAATGGCGACCGTGTCGCAGAGCCGCGACACCCGCAGAGCCGGATCCGCAGAACGGATCGACCACCAACTCCCCAGCGTTGGTGCTCTGGCTGACCAGCACCTCGGAGAGCGCCGCCGGCTTTTCCGTGGGGTAACCTTTGTGAATTCGTGGAAACGACAGGACGTCAGGCACACCCAGGTCGTTGAGCTTGCGCTTCCCTTTCTCGAAGAAGAGCACGAACTCGTAGCGCGACCGGTAGTGGTAACCCATGCCGATCTTCTGCTTGTCCCAGACCAGAGGCTTCCAGAAGCGGAAGCCCTCTTTGACGGCGAGAGGCTTGGCCTCGAACATCGTCTCTTGATCGCAGAATAGGTAGAAGTGGCGGTGCTTCTTCAGCACGCGAAAGACTTCGCGGAACAGCTCTGGAAAGCGAGCGTTGGGAAAGATCTGAAACCAGTCGTTGCTGGACGCCTTGCTGTGCTTCAAGCGCGTCGTGGTGCCAACAGCCCGATGCTTCTCGAGGGACTCGTACGGCGGATCGGTGACGATCAGGTCGACGCTCTCGCTCGCAAGGCCCCGCAGCCACTCCACGGCGTCCGTCTGGGCCAGCTCGAAGCGCAGCTGTCCGTCTCCCCCGAGTCGGGGCGCCTGATCCTCCAGTTCGGCGAACAGACTCGACTGCGTCGCGTCACCTCTTGTCATCGCGTTCCGACCTCGAGTCGCAGGACGGAGCGCGCCCGAACTCACGACCGCTGGGTGAACTAGCAGCTCAGGGCCCCCGCCCCCAGCTTCATCCATCGGGTCCCGCGAATGACCGCGTAACCCACCGGAGCTGGGTCTGCCGCTAGCTCCGCTGCGCCCAACACCGGAAGCCAGCGGCCCGGCGCGATTGCCGATCAAGCCCTCACTGATCACGCCGCCGCCAACCAAGCCCCGCGCCTCCGCGAAGACCGCCCCGTCCAATCGTGAGTCCGTCATGCTGGACACCCTGATAGCACTGCCCGCCCGTGCAGTCTCTAGGGACGAGCATCCAAAGTGACAAAAAATGTCCCCTTCACCACCGGGCATCGGCACCCCATTTCGGGCTGTGTCCGAAACCCCGCGTTGCCACACGGAGCCGCCTAGGTCCCTTCTGAACCTGGCGTGTCACACAATTGGAAGCCAGGGAGATGTACCTCGCATCCACTCTTGGCCGAATCCCCGGTGAGTGGCGTTGGGCCACCGCCAGGCTCGACGACGTTTTACCGTGTGGATTCACTGCGAGGTTCCATGTCGCTTCCACGCTTCGGCGCCGCGGCGGTCAAGCCGCGCCGCGCGCTGCACGCCCTGCTGTTCATCGCGCTCTGCCTCGTCAGCATCCCCGTCCTTGCGAAGGCCTTCGTTCCCGACCCTTGGGCCACTCCAGCGCTCCGACCGCCGGCCGCGCGCGCCTGGATGCCTGGCGGTGCCACCGCGCGAGCCTCGAGCGCGGCGCAGAGCACAGCCGTTGCACCCCGACCGCGCCTCACCCCCACCCCCGAATCCGAGAGCAAACCAGCGGCAGGGCAGTGGTTCTGGCTCGACGCCACGAAGCGCGAGAACGGCGTGCTGTTTCGTTCCCCAGCGAAGCTCGCCCCGACCCGCGAGGCGCCTCGAATCACCATCATGCTGCACGGCATGTGCGACGTGCCCGCGAACGAGTGCCCAAGCTTCGCCGAAGCAACCGACAGCGGGTGGTTGGTCTGTCCTCAGGCCAGCGTGGGCTGCAACGGCGGCGGCGCGACCTGGAACTGGAAGGGGCGCGTCCAGCGCATCGAAGACGCGACCTCGCGCGCGCTCTCGGGGCGGGAGGTCGCGGACCATGTGCCGCGCACACTGATTGGGTTCTCACTGGGCGCGCTCGCCGCGCTAGACGTCGCCCAGCAAGGCACTGGCCACTACGATTCGCTGATCCTGATCTCGGGCCGCGTCTATCCAGACGCTCGGAGGCTCAGGGCACGCGGCGTGCGGCGGGTGCTGCTCGCGGCCGGAGACTTCGACGGGACCTCAGCTCATCTCCGCACGGAATCTCAAAGGCTCGAGCGGGCCGGAGTCGAAGCGCGCTTCATGAGTCTGGGAAAGGTCGGGCACCAGTTTGCACGCGACATGACCCGCTGGTTGACCGAGGCGCTGAGCTGGGCAGAGGCGCGGCCCGAGCCGAGCGGCGTGAAGCGCAAAGAGTCTCTGGACCAGTCCGCACCCTAGCTCACGCCTGTTCCGCGGAGAGGCGGCGCTTGGCGTTGAGGCCAAGCAGAGCGAATGGGAGAATGGGCACGAACACCAGGAACATCGCACCACCCAAGACCAGGCCGACCAGCGAAGCCACGAGGAAGACCGGCGCGTCCGTCCAGTGCGCCTGAGGTTGCTCCGCGACCCCCAGTTCATCGGCGACGTCACCCACTTGGCGGCCAAGCAGCTCTTGAAGCTCCAGGCCGTAGAGCGAGTGACTGCGCCGCCCCCGGACGAAAGCGCGGAACGCGCGGCGCGGCGAGAAGCAGAGACCGAAACCCATCGATGAGAGGTTCAGCTGCCAGGCCGCCAAGAATCCCTTGCAACCAGCCCCAATCTCCCAGGCGGCGATCTCGATCTCGCCTTGCAGATCCGTCGCGTAGCCAGTGAGGACGTGGTGCAGGTCGTGGTATCGCACAGCCCGCACCCGCCCAGCGGTGTTGGGAAACGGGAACGGGATCGGACCGAACTTGAAGTCGACCCAGGGGTCGTTGTAGCCCCCTTCAGGGCCGAAATCATTGTCCGCGAAGTACTGGTCCCGGGCTTCCGCCAGCGTGCTGGAGCGGCGATATTGACTGCTCATGACTGCCTCCTTAATACTGACCATGGTCATTAATTAGCTCCCTTCACTCCCGCTACAAGGCCCAAACCCCTCATTTTCTCCCCTGCGACAAATTGACCATGGTCACTAAACCGGCGCCCCGCTCGAAACGAGCAGAGAAGAAACAGGACAAGCGGGAGCGCATCCGAGCGGCCGCCTGGGAGCTGTTCACCACCCAGGGTTACGGAGCGACCACCACCAAGCAGATCGCCAGACAGGCAGGCATCGCTTCGGGCACGCTTTTTCTGTACGCAAAAGACAAAGCGGATCTGCTGTGCCTGGTCTTTCAAGAACGTCTGCAGCGGGTGTCGGACGATCAGTTCGCGACGGTGCCTCGAGACAGCCCGCTACTCGAGCAGCTGCTCTGGGTGTTCCGCGGCGTGTACGACAACTACGCCGACCATCAGGCACTCGCCTCGGACTTCGTGTCGATCTTTCCAGGGGCCAAGGGACCCAACGCAGATCTGTTGCACGGCACCACACTGGCGTTCCTGCAAGGTATCGCCAACCTGGTCAGCGCCGCGCAGCGCCGGGGCGAAGTCGCTGAAGACGTCGCGCCACTGCAGGCAGCCTCCAACATCTTCTCGCTCTACTTCGGTGTGCTGCTGCAGTGGCTGAGCGGGTTCATTGGGTTCGAGCACGTGCTCGAGCCGACGTTGCGCAGCGCTCTGGAGTTGCAGCTTCGCGGGTTATTTCCGCACAGTTAGTTGAAGGCATCAAATAGCGTAGTGCGGGCGCAGACGTCGCCCCCGAGGCTCGCTCAACAAAGTGAGGAATGCTCCCAGGGCGGGTGTCGCGTGTTTGCCTTCCCGGCGCACCGCGTGCAGGCGGCGGCGAATCGTCTCGCCCCTTAGCGGCAGCTCCGTGAGCCGCCCGCTCTCCAGCTCCGCCTGAACCGCGAGCCTCGACATCATCGCAACTCCCAGCCCCGCAGCGACCGCCTGCTTGATTGCCTCATTGCTCCCGAGGCTCATGCTCGGCTCCAAGCTCACCCCACGATCGGCGAACGCGGCCTCGATGACGGCGCGGGTCCCCGAGCCTTGCTCTCGACAGATGAGCGCCACCCGCTCCAGCTCCGAGAATGCCAAGGGGGCACGGCTCAGCAGGGGGTCGCCTGGGGCAGTCACCATCACGATCTCGTCCTCATCGAAGACGCTGACCAGCAGCGCGCTGGAGCGCACGAAACCTTCCGTCAGCCCGATATCCACGCGGTTATCCAGCACCATGCCCTGTACCGCCTCCGTGTTGGCGATCTCGAGCTCGAGCGTTACGCCGGGATGGAGCCGGCGGAACTGGCCAAACAACGCTGGAACCAAGTAGTTGCCAATGGTCGTACTCGCGCCGACGGAGAGCCGCCCAGAAGCGACGCCCAAGAGCGCCGCCAGCTCCGCCTCCAGGCTCTGCTCCTCGGCAAAGATGCGGTGGGAGTGACCCAGCACCAGCTCGCCGACTTGAGTCAGGACGACTCCCCGGCCGACCCGATCGAAGAGCGCGGCGCCCAGCGCCTGCTCCAGCTC
>JAUILJ010000283.1 GCA_030433055.1 Polyangia bacterium | reverse complement strand
CCACCAGCGGCAGGCCCGGGCGAGGCTCGGAGTCCCCGAATGCGGTCTTGGGGACCGACTGCGGGGGCAGCCCGCTCTTGTCGCCGTAGCCGTCCTCGGGCTTGACGACCGCCGCGACCTTGTCGCCCTTCTTCTTGCCCTCGAGCTGCGACTCGAGGCCAGGCACGATGTTGCCCGCGCCGTGCAGGTACGGCATCGGATCGCCGCCGCGAGAGGTGTCGAGCTCTTCGCCGTCGCTGAGCTTCTCGCCGTTGAAGCGGGCGTGAAGGATCTGGTCCATCTTGGTCCGAAACTTGGGGAGCCAATCGAAGAGATCCGTATTTTCTCCCAGAGTGCTTCCATAGGAGACCTCGTGCACCGCGTAGCCTTCCGCCGACAGCAGCCTGCGCAGTCCACCACCGTTCTCGTGGGTGGAGTGAATGCTGTCGGCCAGGTCGCGGTTGGACCCGGGGTCTGCCAACAGCTGACCTCCGACCGAATGGTGGATGAACAACAGATCCAGATTCGTACTGGGTTTCTCGCCGGAAAATGACGTCAGGTCCATGGTCTTGCTTCCATTCTCTGGAACCGAGTGAGCCTGGCCCCCGACTGGGATCAGCAACGCGCCGAAGACGAAGACACCAGCGGCGAGACCAGCAGTGAGTTTCTTTCCCATGTCGCGTCTCCTAGCAGCTCTTCATTCATTCGCAGCGTGCTCGTCGAACGCGCTGCCGGGAGGCGTGTCATCGCCACGCCGTGGGATGACGGTCAAACGGATTGGGGGCGGGGGGGGAGAAGCTCCGGGTCCGTCCAATCGGGACTACGCGCGTAGCGCAGCAGCCCGTACGCAAAGCCGAACCCGTGTGAGGCATGAAGCGTGGGGAAGATAGCCCACACCACTGGGACCGCCCAAGGGCCGACCTTGCTGCCCACGCGCACCGCTTCGATGCCCGTCAACGTCGCGTAGGCTCCAAACGCGAACCAGGTGGAAGGCTTGAGCGGGCGAGTGATGAGCAACGCGGTTCCAGCCATGGTCACCAGGAAGGGAATGGCCGGGCTGATACGAGGGAATCGCCCGCGCTTCAGCAACGTTCGGGCGCGACCGGTCCCGTACTTGAAGTACTGTTTGGCCAGGCTCTTGAACGAATCCCTGGGGTAATAATACGCCTCGATCTCCGAGCTGAGGTAGATCTTGCCACCGGCCTCGAGGATGCGTTGGTTGAGCTCGGAGTCCTCGTTGGTGATCGCTCGAGGGTCGTACATCCCAACCTGCTCGAAGACCTCCCTGCGAAACGCCCCGCAGAACACGGTGTCGACGAAGCCGCTCTTCGCAGCGTCCTTGTAGGTCGCTCCACCGACACCGAGCCGGCTCTCCATGGCGGCGCAGAGCGCCTTCTGGAACCAGTTCTCTGCTCTCGGGCGCTGGGAACCTCCGGCGTTCATCGCCCCAGTTTCTTCGAGTGCCGCGATGCACTTGCTGACGTAGTCCTTCGCGTACTCGCAATGAGCGTCCAGCCGCACGACAACGTCGCCGTTGGCGCTACGAATGATCTCGTTCATCGCCGCTGCCTGGATCTTGAGTGGGTTGTCCACCCAGCGCATCCGGGGTTCCCGCGCGGATAGCTCGTTGAGAAGCTCACGGGTGCGATCCGTGCTGCCGCCGTCGGCGACCACCACTTCGATGCGGTCTGCGGGATAGTCCTGTTGGAGCGCGTCAGAGACGCACTTCTCGATGAAGCGCTCTTCGTTCAGGCAGGGAATGCCGATGGTCACCAGCGGGAGGTCGATCTCGGGCATGATCCCGCGAGCCCTAGCACTCCCCAGTGCGAAATGCGACCGCGGATGTCGATACCCGGGTGACGCGCCGCCCGTGCGTTCGCCGAGGCATAATCTTGCCGACTCGCAACGGTGAGTGGCCGTTCGGTCGCCCCACTGCCGGCGGCTCCGATTTCGGCCGGCGGGTGGAGCGCATCACAGCACTGTGTCTTCAGTCGGAGCCTGGTGTCTTCAGTCGGAGCCTGGTGTCTTCAGTCGGAGCCTGGTGTCTTCAGTCGGAGCCTGGTGTCTTCAGTCGGAGCTTGGTGTCTTCAGTCGGAGCTTGGAGGCCGCAGCGTCGGACGACGTCGGGCTACGAGAAACGTGCTGTCGTCCGCCGCGAGACCAGAACCGCGATAGGCGCGGCACATCTCGATCAACCGTTCGCGCATCGAGCTCACCGTCGCCCGCGGATTGATCGCTACGATCTGCGAAAATCCCATGCCGAGCCGATCGGCGCCGAGGGGTTCTCGGCGTTGGTCTTCCATCTCGGTGAGACCGTCGGTGTAGAGCAGGAGCACGTCGTCGAGCGACAGCACACTATGTTCCGAGCGGAAATGGCTCTGGATCATTCCAAGACCGACGTTCTCATTCTGTTGCAACGTGCGCAGTGAGCCATCTGGCCGCACGACGAAGGCCGCCGGGTGGCCCGCGCTCACGACCTCGAGCTCTCCGGTGTGACAATCGAGCGCAACACAGGTCATCGTGACGAACGAATGCTCCGGCAGGTAGCTTATCAGGTACTCGTTGCAGCGGCGCATCAGCTCGGGGAGCGGCGGGCTGGTGTCAGCGGTGGCTCTGACCAGCGTGTGCAGGCTCGAAGCCACGAGGGCGGCCTGCAGCCCCTTCCCGCACACGTCAGCAATCGCGAGCAACACACGGCCGTCGGGCAATGGAAGTGCATCGACGTAGTCGCCTCCGACCCACCTACAGGGCTCGAAACCGATCGCCAGCTCCAGGCCTTCGAGCTCGAACGCGCGGGGTACCAGGCCCTCCTGGATCTGGCGTGCCATGTCGAGCTCACGCTCGATGAATGCGCTCTGTCGCACTTGAGCGCGCATGTCCCAGACCACCTCGGCCTGCTGATAGGCCTCGGACACCAGCGCGACGAGGTTGAGCCATTCGTCGGAGCCGTAGCGCTCAGGGAACTCCAAGTAGAGAGCGTCGATACGCTGGTCCGTCGTGATCAGCGGCACAGCCACGACCGCGACGTCGCGTACACGCCCCGGATGAATCACATCGCCGGTGATCTCCGTATTCGACGCCAGCACGGGCTCATGGGTATCCCACAGTTGCTTGAGCACACGAGGAACGAACTGCAGTGGTCGATCGCTCCGATCGTGGTGCTGAGGACCGCAGATCACCTGGGGGGTGCGACCTTGCTCCAAGCGCACGACCGCGGAGGAGTTTGCGGGGAAGTCGTCACCGACGACGAACTCACACAGGGTGAACACCCTCAGGCCCCAGTCCTCTACTCGCATCAGCTCCCGGCTGAGCTTCATCAGCGTGCCGAGGTGCGCGGCGCTGATTTGTGGCGCGGAGCGTAGGGTCGACGGTGGCTGGTGGAAGATGGTGGTCGGCTCGTCTTGCTCGGTGGCGGCGGCGGTTCGCATCCGACTCGAGCTCGGCGCCTCGACGAGCGGCGATTTGAAATCGGGCACCGAGTTCGAACGCAAACGGAGCGTGAACTCGCCGATCCGCACGCCGTCGCCGGGGTTCAACAAGCGCTCCGCTGCGGGTGTCCCGTTGACGTAGGTGCCGTTCTTGCTCCCCAAGTCGTGGATCCACCAGCGACCGAACGGGCCCATCACCAGCTCGGCGTGTGAGCGAGAGACACTCGAGTGGTTCAGCACGACCTGAGCATCCGGGCGCCGGCCGATCACGTGGTGGCTTCCCGACAGTTGGTGGAAGCGAACACGCTCCTCCCCGACTCGTCGGATTTCCAGGAACGCCTTGGCGTTGGTTCGGGATTCGGGACCGCTCATACCAGCGCTCGGGCTTTTACCCGCAACGAACTCACAACACGAAGTGTCGCCGTCTCTAGTCTCTGGCGCCTGTCACCGCAACACGGCCAGTTGGCCGAATCTGTCTGGGGGCGGCTCGCGGTACTGGCGCGACGCACCGGGCCTAGGCCGATCGGCGCGCGAGCTGGTGCACTTGTCGCGCGCCACGACGCTTTGCGAACCCCACCATTTCCAGTCGTACTCGAAGCCGCGCCCACACCCGGTGTGAACACGTACGCCTGCCGGTCCACGAATTCACTTCGAAGCCCGCCTCCGGTCCCGCGCCCGGCGCGGAGTCCAGGCGACGCGGGCGGGGGTGGCAGTCTCGAAATCGTTTCCTGGCTCACTCACCCGCAGAGCCAAGGTGCTCGAAGTCGCTCGAAGCCGATCGGTCGGTCACGAGCCACGAGGCGGCATCCAGGGGGGCGCCTTGGGGGATCCGGCGTACGCGGGCGCTTGACCGCGAAGGCGCGTTGCGAGCGTCGTGATCCCCGCGCCGCGTGCGCGTTCTCGAACTCAGCCAAAAACCAGAAAATTCGCTTAGCCCTCCCAAGGGCGACTGCGCTACACCTGCCGCCCAGTACGCTCAGGCCAGAGTGCACGAACGAGTCAAGAAAGGTCCCTGATGTTTTCCGCAGACGTTCTCAAGATCGACGCGCCGCAGGTGGCGGACGCGATACAGAAGGCCATCGTCGAACAAGTGCGCGGCACGCTGCGGCGCAAAGGGGCGGTTCTTGGACTGAGCGGCGGCATCGACAGCTCCGTGGTCGCAGCGCTCTGCGCCAAGGCTCTCGGACCGGAGCGCGTGCTGGGCCTGTTCATGCCGGAACGCGATTCGTCCGATGACGCTTTGACGCTCGGCAAGCTGCTGGCGGACGCCATGGGTATCCCCACGGAACTTGAAAACATCAAGCCCTCCCTCGACGGTCTGGGTTGCTACCGGCGCCAGGACGACGCGATTCGTATGGTCTTCGACGACTACGAGCCCGGGGACAAGTTCAAGATCACGCTGCCTTCGATCCTCGAAGGCAACCGGTTGAACGTGTTCCGGCTGACCATTCAGAAGGCGAACGGGGAACTGAAGGATTCCCGTATGCCACCGGCGGCTTACCTGCAGCTGGTGGCGGCGACGAACTTCAAGCAGCGCGTGCGCAAGATGATGGAGTACTACCACGCGGATCGCTTGAACTACGCGGTCGCCGGTACGCCGAACCGCCTGGAGTACGACCAGGGATTTTTCGTCAAGAACGGCGACGGATCTGCCGACCTCAAGCCCATCGCTCACCTGTACAAGAGCCAAGTCTATCAGCTGGCGGAGTACCTCGGCGTGCCCGAAGAGATCCGCAAGCGGCCGCCCACGACCGATACGTACTCGATGCCCCAGACGCAGGAGGAGTTCTACTTCGCGCTCCCCTACGACAAGATGGATCTCTGCCTCTATGCGCTGAACAACCAGGTGCCGGCGGCGGAGGTCGCCGAAGTGCTGGGACTGAAGCCGGAGCAGGTCGAGATCGTATTCAAGGACATCGAAGCGAAGCGGCGCACCACGAAGTACCTTCACATGGGCCCAATCCTCGTGGAACCGCTCCACGGCTGAGGTGGCGGTCGCACCATGTGCGGAATTGCTGGCATTCTGAGCTTGAAGGCGGATCTGCCCCCGACACCCGTCGAGGTGCTGAGTCGCATGGCAGCGACCATCGAGCATCGTGGCCCCGACGAGTTCGGAGTCTACCGTGACGCGCGCGTCGGCTTGGCCCACTCGCGCCTGTCGATCATCGACTTGGCGACTGGACAGCAGCCGTTGGCGGATGTCGATGAGCGCTTCTGGCTGGTGTTCAACGGTGAGATCTTCAACTACGTCGAGCTGCGCGCGGAACTGAGCGCTCTCGGGCATCGGTTCCGCACGAAATCAGATACCGAGGTCATCGTCGTCGCTTTCAAGCAGTGGGGGCGTGATGCGTTCGCGCGTTTCAACGGGCAGTTTGCGATCGCGCTGTGGGACCCGGCGAAGCAGGAGCTGACGCTGGCCCGTGACTGGTCCGGCATCAGGCCGCTCTACTATCTCGAGCACGGCGGCCGCCTCTACTTCAGCAGTGAAGTGAAGGCGATATTCGCGGCGAGCGATGACCTACCGCGCGCCTTCGATCCGCAGGGCCTGGAGGAGACGTTCACGTTCTGGAGTAGCGTCCCGCCTCAAGGAGTGTTTGCCGGTGTGCGCGATTTGCCGCCGGGCCATGTGAGGACCTACAGCGCCCGGGGCGTTGAGGAGCATGCGGCTTTCGAGCACGTCTTCCCGCGTTCCCACGACGAGGAGTTCCGAGGCAGCCTCGAGGATGCGGTCGTCGCCGTGCGGGAGGCGCTCGAGGAGGCGACCCGGCTGCGCATGCTGCGCGCCGACGTGCCCGTCGGTAGCTACCTGTCCGGCGGCCTTGATAGCTCGCTCGTTGCGGCGATGGGCAAGCAGGCCAAAGGCGAAGGCTTTCAGACCTTCAGTCTACGTTTCGAGGACGCTGAGTACGACGAGAGCGAGTTCCAGCGGATGATGGTGGATCACATCCAGAGCCAGCATCACGAGCTCGTCGTCTCTCGCAAGAGCATCGCGGAAGTCTTCCCCAAGGTCATCTACCACGCGGAGCGACCCGTGCTCCGCACGGCGCCGGCTCCGCTCTTCATGCTGAGCGGCTTGGTGCATCAGCATGGCATCAAGGTCGTGCTCACCGGTGAAGGCGCCGACGAAGTCTTTGCCGGTTACGATATTTTCCGCGAGGCTAAAGTGCGCAGGTTCTGGGCGTCCAACCCCCAGTCCGAGTGCCGGCCGCGTTTGCTGGAGCGACTGTATCCGTATCTGGCACGCTCACCAGTCAGTCAGCAGGCGATGGCGCGAAAGTTCTTCGGCAGGAATCTGGAGGGCTTCAAGCAGCCGGGCTTCTCCCACGACATGCGCTGGCAGGGTACTGCGGCGCTCAAGCGCATGTTCGCCCCAGCGGTTCGTGAGGCGGTTGGCGAGCTTGACGTGGAGCGCCGTCTGCTCGCCGATCTTCCGACGAACTTCGGCAAGTGGTCCTACCTCGCTCAGGATCAGTACCTCGAGATGCGTACCCTGCTGGCAGGCTACCTGCTTTGCTCCCAGGGAGACCGCATGCTGATGGGCAACTCGATCGAGGGCCGCTTCCCGTTCCTCGACATCAACGTCGCCCGGCTCGCCGCCTCGCTCCCCGCTAGCTACAAGCTGCGCGTGCTCGATGAGAAGCACGTGGTCAAGCGAGCCAGTGAAGGGGTTATCCCTGGGGAAATACTCTCGCGCAAGAAGCAGCCGTATCGCGCGCCGGACGCCTTGGCTTTCGTCGGTGAAGGGGCGGAATGGGCTGAGGACCTGCTGTCTGAGTCGGCGATCACTCAGGCTGGCGTGTTCGAGCCCAGCGCGGTGACGCGCCTGTGGGCCAAATGCAAGGCCCGCGCTGCTACTCAGTTCTCCAACACCGACAACATGGCAGTCGTGGGCGTACTCTCGACCCAGCTGCTCCACGAACAGTTCATTCAACGTGCCCCGGCGCCCCACTCGGCGATCCGGCTAAACACGTTGGTGGACAAACTCTCAAGTTAGTCCTGTCGACCGCTCCGCGGGCGACCGCGAGCCCAATGGCGCCACCCGCCTCGAGAAGAAGCATGACCGAAGCCGCAGTTCCCCTTTTGCACGACTACATCGCCGAGGCCGCACGGCGCGCTCCCGACAAGGAGGCCCTGCTGTGCATGAAGCAACGGCTCACGTTCAAGCAAATTGACCAGCGCGCGAACGCTCTCGCCCACGCCCTCGTCGCGCGAGGCATTCAGCCTGGTGATCGGGTCCTCGTCTACGCGGACAACACGCCGGAGACGGTGATTTCGTACTGGGGCGTTCTGAAGGCGAACGCCATCGTGAGCGTAGTCAACCCGCTGACCAAGGCTGACAAGCTGAGTTACCTCTTGAACGATTGCCGTGCCGCCGCGCTGATCACCGACGCGCACTTGGCCAAGGTCTTCACGGAGGCGGTGAAGGGCACCGATCACCTGAAGACGGTGCTGGTGAGTGGGGAATACCCCGCGGAAAAGCTGGCGGAGCTCCCCAACGCGGCTGAGTTTCATGCCGCGATCGAGGCTGAGCAGGGGGAGAAACCCCCGGCGAAGCGCCGCATCGACATCGACCTGGCCAGCATCATCTACACCTCGGGCTCGACCGGTGACCCCAAGGGCGTGATGCTCACGCATCGCAACCAGCTCACTGCGGCGACGAGCGTATCGACCTACCTGGGCTACGCGGAAGACGATGTGGTGCTCAGCGCGCTGCCACTCAGCTTCGACTACGGTCTCTATCAGCTGATCATGTGCACGAAGGTCGGCGCCAAGTTGGTGCTCGAGCGCTCGTTCACGTACGCCACCCAGGTGCTGAACCTCATGGTCTCCGAGGAGGCGACGGTGTTCCCTGGCGTACCCACGATGTTCGCGATCATGGCGGAGATGAAGAACATCGAGGACTTTGACTTCAGCAAAGTTCGGATGACGACCAATACGGCCGCAGCGCTGCATCAGAAGCACATCGATGCCCTCAAGCGCATCTTCTCCAAGGCTCGCATCTTCAGCATGTACGGGCTCACCGAGTGCAAGCGCTGCACCTACCTTCCGCCCGAGGACATCGACCGAAAGCCGGGCAGTGTCGGGATCGCCATCCCCAACACCGAAGTGTGGGTCGTCAACGATCAAGGGGAGCGCTGCGCACCAGGCGAGGTCGGTGAATTGGTCGTGCGAGGGGCGACGGTGATGCGTGGCTACTGGGAAAAGCCCGAAGCCACCGCCAAGCGCCTGAAGCCGGGCCCGCTACCTGGTGAGCTGATGCTGTACACCGGCGACTTCTGCAAGCAAGA
>JAUILJ010000282.1 GCA_030433055.1 Polyangia bacterium | reverse complement strand
ACCGGCGGCGATGGCGATGATGAGCGGCAGCGGCAGGCCGGCAGCGTCTTCGCGCATGCACGTGGCGCTGCATCCGTCACCCGCGTTGAGGTTGCCATCCTTCGACAGCCACACGTTGAACCCCGCGGTGCCATCGAGGTCAGCATCGCCGATGGCCGAGACATTGACGTCGAGTTCGCCCTTCATGCCGGGGATGACCTTGGTGGTGTCGAAGTCGTTCGTGGCGCGAGTCGCGGACATGAACGCGAGCCATTTTCCGTCGGGAGACCAGGTTGGGTAGTAGTGGAAGTCGTTTCCGCTCTGGGGCACGAGCAACTCGGGAGCCGAGAGGACCCCAGCGCTGAAGCCGAGGATCGCGATTCCCGAGCGGCAGGTATCGCTGGTCCAGACGCAGCCGTAGTCTTCGGTGTCCCCGGTGGAGTCGGCGAGGGTCACCGCGATGGCCGTTCCGTCGGGGCTCCACTCCGGCAAGATCGCCAGCTTCTCGGGACCAAACAACGGATCTCCAAGGTCCCAGCGCTGGATCGTCGCGCCGGTCTGCGTCTCCCGTAGCTCGAAATAGGGCGGCCATCCGCTGACATCCACGCCGTTGATCGCGGCGATGCTTCCGTCGGGAGACAGCGCGACGTTGTGCCCGAAGTTGCTGGTCGGGCCTTGGGTGTTCCCCCCGCTGAACTCGCCGGTTGGGAATGGCGTCGGGCCCTCGGGCGGTCTGACGTAGGGGTTCGAAGGATCGTCGGTCGGCGCGGTCTGGATGGCCGCGATATCCTCACCCTGTTCCGGCGCCACCGCGAAGGCGATGGTCTTGCCATCACGACTCACGCTGTGACACGCGACGCAGGCGTAGTCGTTGGTCGCGGAGTTGGGGATGATGAAATCGACCGCTTCGTGGGATCCGAAGGTCGCCCGTTTGATCGTGCGGTTCTTGGAGGCCCAGTAGTAGAGAGCTCCGTTCACCGACTCGGGAGAGAACGCGAGCTGCGTCTGCGCCGACTCGGTCACGGCACCGCCCTGGCCGTCGCTGCCCAGGATACGCACGCTGAAGGACTGGCCCGCGAAGCGCTGGCCCAGGGTGAGCCACTCGTTGCGCGGCATGTCAACGACGCACTGCGCGTCACCGCACGGGACGTAGAAGTGATACTCGTCACCTTGCCCCAGCAGATCGATGCGAAAGACCTGGTTTTGCTGGCTGCCCTGGCTGAAATGAAAGGCGATCTGCCCGAGGTTCATCGGGTGCATCGAGTCTGCCAGTGGATAGATCAGCGCCGCTGCGCCCGAGGCGCTCGTTGCCCCGGAGAAACGCTCGTGGATGTCGTCGGGCAGCGACGGGTCCTTGTAAGCGCCCGTGGCTCCGGGATCCTCGTACTCGAAGGCTGGCCCGATGGGTTCGATGCTCCCGCCACTACCACCGTTTCCGCCGAAGCCACCGAAGTCCGAGCCGCCGGTCCCACCACTCCCTGCGCTGCCGCCCTGAGCCGTGCCCCCAGTTGCGACGCTGCTTGGATCGCCCCCCGCGCTGCAGCCCCCCGCGATGCCGAGGGCCAGCCCGGCTCCCGCGCAGCAGGCAAGCCAGCTCACGAGGCGTGTCTGGTGCTGCTTCGTCGCGTGCTGCTTCATCGCGCCTCCATGACGAAGCAAGGTACCAAGCGGAAACAGGCTGAAATGGCGGTTTCCCGCGCCTTGTGATGTTCGTTTCGGGTTGCCGTGCCAGGCCTGGTGGCCGCTGATCCGGGCCCATCGGATCCTCCGGATCGCCTCGATCCCACAGCTCCGAACAGGGCCGAAGCCGTCGTGGCGCGGTCAAAAACCAGCCATTGGACGCCGCCGCCGCCAAGACTAGGATCTGCAGCCGTGATCGACGTCATCAATCCAGCAACCGACGAGCTCATCACCCAGCTTGCAGAGCCAGAATCGGGCCAAGTCGCCGCAGCCTTCGCCCGCGCGCAGGCCGCGCAGCGGCAGTGGCGCGCGACCCCGTACGCAGAGCGCGCCGCCTGCGTTGCGCGCTTCGCCGAGCTGGTCGAGAAGCACACCGCCGACCTCGGGCTGACCACCACCCGCGAGATGGGCAAGCCCATCTCCCAGGCGGAAGGCGAAGTTCGAGCGCTGCAAGGGCGCATCAGCTTCTTTCTCGAGCACACCGAGGCAGAGCTGGGCGACGAGCAGCTGCTGAGCGCCGATCAAGGCGGCACGGCGGAGCGCATCCGCCACGAGCCGCTGGGCGTCGTCGGGAACATTTCCGCTTGGAATTATCCGTATTTCGTGGGCGGCAACGTCTTCCTGCCGGCGCTCCTGACCGGTAACGCGGTGCTCTACAAGCCCTCTGAGCTGGCGAGCATGACCGGGCAGTACCTTGGGCGCCTGCTCCACGAAGCCGGGATCCCGAAGGACGTGTTTCAGGTGTTGGTGGGCGGCCCATCCGTCGGTCAGGCGCTGCTCGAACAGCCCCTCGGGGCCATGTTTTTCACGGGTTCCAACCCCACCGGCGCGAAGATCGCCAGCGCGCTGGCTCCACGCATGATCCGCTTCGCGCTGGAGCTCGGCGGTAAGGATCCGGTCTACCTCGCCGATGACATCGACCTCGAACACGCCGCAGAGAACATGGCCGAGGGCGCGTTCTACAACACCGGGCAGAGCTGCTGCGCCGTCGAGCGCATCTACGTACACCAGAGCCGCTACGCCGGCTTCTTGGACGCGTTCGTCGCCGCGACAAGGAAGCTCGAGCTCGGGGATCCCGAAGATCGCGAGACCTTCATCGGCCCCCTCGCCCGCCGCGCTGCCGCCATCCGCGATCTCCAGGAGCAGGTGGACGAGGCCAAGCAGCGAGGCGGGAGGATTTTGTTGGGGGGAGAGCGCGCCTCACGGTCTGGGCACTACTATCAGCCCACCATCATCGCCGACGCGCCTCAAGGCTCTCTGATCATGCAGGCAGAGAGCTTCGGGCCGATCATTGGCGTACGCCCCGTGAAGGACGACGCCGAGGCGGTGCGGCTGATGAACGACACGAAGTACGGCCTGACCGCCAGCGTCTACTCGAGGGACGAGGCGCGCGCGCTGAAGATCCTCGAGGAAGTCGACGCGGGCACTGGGTACTTCAATTGCTGCGATCGGGTCAGCCCGCGCTTGCCCTGGACCGGGCGGCGGGGATCGGGGATCGGCTGCACCCTGTCGACGTACGGAATCGAGGCGTTTCTAAGGCCGAAGGCGCTGCATTTGAGACCGGCGGGGTGGTGAAGGTGCGCCGAGCGGGAGCGGGAGCGGGGGCTTGAGCGGGAGCGGGGGCTTGAGCGGGAGCGGGGGCTTGAGCGGGAGCGGGAGCGGGAGCGGGGGGGCGGTGGCTTCGGCTCGCTCGCTGCGCTCGCGTTGCCAACGCAGTCAGTGCTTGGGGGCGGCGCTTGAGCGGGAGCGGGAGCGGGGGGGCGAAGGCTTTGGCTCGCTCGCTGCGCTCGCATTGCTAGCGTAGTCAGTGCTTGGGAGCGGGGGGGCGAAGGCTTTGGCTCGCTCGCTGCGCTCGCATTGCTAGCGTAGTCAGATGAAGGGATTGGGTTGGGCGCGGACTTCCCGAGTCTGCCGGCGTGCTCGGCGCGGTCGAGGCCGAGCGGTGCTCGCCATGCTCGGCCAGGGCCTGCGCGTGGCTGCGCGCCGTGCGGGCTGTGCCCGCAGCCTCGACCGCTCCTGCGCGCGCCGGCGGGGGCGGGGCGAAGCCCACGCGCGTTGCGTGGGCGTGCCAACAAGGAGGCTCACCAATGCTTCGCATCTATCCCGTGTTGCTCGATCTCGTTCAGTCTTTGCGCCCTTTCCTTTCGGATCTGGAACGCCGCGATGCGGACCTCGCTCGCCAGTGTCGGCGGGCGCTAGCCAGCGCACCACTGAACGTGGCCGAGGGCAGCTACAGCCGCGGCAAGAACCGCACGGCGAGGTATCACACCGCGCTGGGCTCGCTGCGCGAGGCGCTTGCGTGCCTCGAAACCGCTGCGGCGGTCGGCTACCTCTCTCCAGTCGACCCCCAGCTTCGCGCGCGCTTCGACCACGTCCTCGGCACTCTCGTGCGGCTGGTCGGCGGTCACTGACAGTCTGAAGGGGGCCGTCGCGGTGAGTTTCGCGGCGGCCCACCCGAACGTCACGGGCGCGGCCGCGTCAACTTCCACAGCACAGCGACGATGTGGTCCAAGTTCGCGAGGCTAGCAGCGCAATCAGCGGCCGAGACATAACCCCACGCCTGCGCCACCCGCAGCGCGCTTCGCGTCTCGTTAGCCGATCCTGCGGCGCTGAGGTAGCGCTCGCGGCGCGTGCCCCCGCTGGAGTGTTCGCCCTCCGCGATGTTCAGCGCGATGCTCGAGGAGCTGCGAGTGATTTGCTTGGCGAGGGACAGATCGAACCGCCGAATGCGAGGCATCAGGGGTCGGAGAAGCTGGATGGTTTCGAGCGCCGTGGCGTGAATCCGTAGGGACATGGCGACTTTCCTTTCTTCCCCGAAGGAGGGGCTCACCCCCGAGCCCCCGACGAAGGGGAAGAAAGGCAGACTCTCCCCGCCCAACTCCAACCACCCGAACCCAGAAACCAACCACAAGACACCCCCAGAAGCGGCCGCGCGACAGCGCGCCGCGCTCACCCAAACCCGACAACCGCCCCCAGAAGCGGCCGCGCGAAGCGCGCCGCGCTCACCCAAACCCGACAACCGCCCCCAGAAGCGGCCGCGCGAAGCGCGCCGCGCTCACCCGAACCCAGCAGCCAACCACAAGGCGCCCCCAGAAGCGGCCGCGCGAAGCGCGCCGCGCTCACCCAAACCCAGCAGCCAACCACAAGGCGCCCCCAGAAGCGGCCGCGCGAAGCGCGCCGCGCTCACCCAAACCCAACAACCGCCCCAACCCAACCAACGACACGGCAAGCGCTGTGACAGGCAAAGCCTGGCACGCGGTTGCCAAAGCCTTTTCCATACGGCAAGTCGTCTCAGGAGCGGCCGCGCGAAGCGCGCCGCGCTCCCCCAAACCCAGCAGCCACCCCCCTTTACAGAGCCGATCCGCAGCCCCAGTCGCTGTCGCAGCCCCAGTCGCTGTCGCAGCCCCAGTCCCAGCCGCTGCCCCTGTCCCTCAGTCCTCCTGTTGCTCCCTCAGCTTCGCTCTCAGCAACCTGAAATACCGCCGCGCAATGCCGGAAGCTTCGGCCGCCCGCGCAACGTTCCCGCCGTGTAGCTCGAGCACCCGCTCGACGTAGCGGCGCTCGAACTCATTGACAAGCTTCTGACGCGCGCGAGGCAGCGGCAGGTTTTCCCCGAGGATCCGCTCGATGGTGCTGTCCCCCGCGCTGCTCAGCGGCACCGCGACAGAGTCTGGGGCTTGCATCGACTCGCTGATGCGCACGTCGTCCACCGCGAGATCGCCGAGGGCAACCCGGCGCGCCACGGCGTTCTGCAGCTCCCGCACGTTGCCTGGCCAGGTGTACGCCTCCAGCCGCTCGAGGAAGCCGTCGGGGATGGGAGTACCGGGGTCTGAGATGCGCTTCCAGAAATGGCGCCCGAGGGTCGCGATGTCGCCCTTGCGCTGCCTGAGCGGGGGCAGCTCGATGCGTGTCACTGCGAGGCGAAAGAACAAGTCGTCGCGGAAACGGCCAGCGGCGACTTCATCGTCCAGGTTCCGACGTGTTGCCGCGAGGATTCTCACGTCGACCTTGATGAAGCGGCTGCCCCCGATACGTCGAACCTCAGAGCGTTCGAGCACTCGCAGGAGCTTGGCCTGCAAGTCGATATCCAGATCTCCGATCTCGTCGATCAGGAGCGTGCCCCCGTGCGCCTCCTCGAAGACTCCGCGCCGCGTCTCGGTGGCGCCGGTGAAGCTCCCTCGCTCGTGGCCGAACAGCGCGCTCTCCACCAGGTTCGGAGGTACGGCAGTGCAGTCGAACACGACGAATGGTCCCGTGGCTCGCGGGCTCTGCTCGTGCAGGCTCTCCGCGAGCACCTCCTTGCCGGTGCCGGTCTCGCCTTCGATGATCACGGCCACGTCGGTCTGCGCCAGGCGCTTGCAAAGCGGGTAGAGCTTGCGCATCGCCGCGCTCGCGCCCACGGTGCGACCGAACTTCGTGGCCGTGGGAAGCGGGACGTCTTCCACGGCCCGAGACAGCTCGACCAAGATCACCGTCGAGCCGAGCTCGATGCGTTCGCCGCCGCGCAGATACGCCTCACCCAGGGACAACCCATTGACCGTGGTTCCGTTCAGCGACTGCAGATCGGTGACGCGCAGGCGCTCACCCGCAGACTCGCACGCCAGGTGGCGACGTGAGACCAGGCGATCGGTGAGCTTGAACTCGCACGACGGGCTCTGCCCCACGAGCACCCGCGAGGGACAGCTTGCATCGATCACCAGCGCCCGACCTTTGTCGGGCCCTTCCAGCACGTGCAGCGTAAACCCTGCCTCTCGCGACGACGGGCGAGCCGCCCGGCGCATCAGCAGCGTCTCGTCGCCCTCTTTGCCGTGCGAATCTGCCATTTTTCCGCCTGACTCTAGCAGCTTCGCTGGCAAGCTGTCTCATCTCTCGCTCGACTGATCCATGACCCGCAAACGCCTGCTGTGGCTTCTGGGATTCGGCCTCCTGTTCGCTGCCATCCTGTTCTGGAAGAGCCCCGAGGGGCGGCTTGCCTCGGAGCTGTCTGCGAGCGCCAACCGGCTCTCCTACACTTCCGCGGAGTCTCCGGAGAGCAAGGTCGGACACTTCCGAGCCGTCGCAGACGCTTGGGCGCTCCCGACCACGCAGCTGACCGTCGGAGGCGCGTCGTACACAGGCAAGGACGCCATGCTGGAGGCTGCGCAACGTCTGACCGACGCTCGACCGCAGCTCTACTTCGAGCTCGAACGCGCCGAGGTCACCGTTGACGGCACTCGAGCGACCGCAGTCGGCCAGCTGAACTTATCCGAGTCCCAGATCGGCGATCTGCATCGCGACCAGCGTCGCGTCGATCTGGAGCTCGAGCGGGGCGAATCGGGTTGGCGCGTCAAGCGCCTACGGATCGGTGAAGCTGACCACACCCAACCCTGGGAGAGGCCGTGACCGCCGAGCCGCCGGGTTCCGCTAGGCTACGGGGCGTGTCCCGGGTCCCTGCGCTGGAGCTCCGATCGACCTTGCTCTTGCTCGGCATGCTCGTGGGGGTCGCGTCGATGAGCTGGGGGCTCGACAGGCGATCAGAGGCATTGCCTCCGGGAATCGCAGCACAGGTCGGAGACCGCGGGATACCCGAGTCTGAAGTGGAAGCCACGCTCGCCAGCCTGCGAGGGGCTGGATTCTCGCAGATCAGCCGCGATACGGTGCTCGATCGGCTGATCGACGAGGAGCTGCTGCTCCAACAGGCCCTACGCCTCGACCTGCCCCACAAGGACCGAAGACTCCGAGCGGGCCTGGTGCGAGACGTGATCGACGCCAACAATGCGGCAGTATCCAGCGCCCCCCCCAGTGACGCCGAGCTGCGCGCTCACTTCGACAGGAATCCCAAGCGCTTCGCCAGCGCCGCCCAGCTCGAACTCGAGCTGGCCTGGTTCCGCGGCCCCTCAGCCGAGTCAGAGGCAACCCTGGCTCATGAGCTGTGGCAAACGGGGCAAGATCCTCACGGCAATGCAGAGGTCGTGCTGCCGCTGCCGAGCGGCCTCGTTCCAGTCACCACCTGGCGCGAGTACCTGGGTCGCTCCACCGCGGATCGCCTCGCGGAGCTCCCCGAGGGCGCCATCTCCGACGCCTTCCGCTGGGACGACGCGTGGGGTGTGGCCAAGATCAAGCGCCGCACCAGCGCCAGCCCACCAGCCTTCTCGGAGGTCAAAGGCCTGGTGCTCGCCGACTACCGCCGTCGCCAAGCAGAGGAACGACTGAGGGAGCTGTTGCGGAGCCTGCGCGGCGCGGGTCGTGTGCGGCGGCGTGGTGGGTCGAGGCCGTGAGACGGGCGCTCCTGGTGGCGTCCGTCGCGCTCTGGGCGTGCCTCATGGCTTGCCTCATCCCGCGCGTGGCCGCAGCCCACGATCAGCGGGCGAGCTATGCGCGTGTCACACCCGCCAGGGGCAACGCCTTGCAGCTCGAGCTTCTGATCCGTGTCAGTGAGCTCAAGGCCCGGGACGCGGCGGCCTCCGCGGCGGAGTACCGTTCGGCGCTGGCTTCCAGTGTGCAAGTGCTGCGCGGCCACAATCCTTGCCGCGTGGATCCAGAGAGCCTGAGCGAGCCGCCGGCTGATCCGGGGTGGTATCGCCTACGGGCGCGGCTGCTCTGCCCTGGCAGCGGTAGCTACGAGCTGGAGTCCAAGCTGGGGAACGCGGGCGCGCTCCTCTTCGTGCGAGGAGACGGGCCAGAGCTCGTGGCGGTCGCCTTCGCTGAGACCAAGCCCCTGCCCTGGCTCAAGGGCCCAGGGCCAGCTCCAAAGCTGGCGTTGCTCGATTGGCTGGGTTTGGGGGTGAGGCACATCTGGGCTGGCGCAGATCACTTGGTGTTTCTGGTCCTGCTGCTCCTGGGCAGCGCACGGCTCCGCGAGCTGGCGAAGACAGTCACTGGCTTCACCCTGGGGCACAGCCTGACTCTCATCGCCGCCACCCGTGGGTGGATCCATGTGGAAACGTCTGTGGTGGAGGCGCTGATCGCCTTCTCGATCCTGCTGCTGGCCACCGAGCTCTTCGACGCCCCACTCCCTGGAGGCGTCGGGGTCGCGGCGCGCCCTCGTCACCAGCCCAGCC
>JAUILJ010000281.1 GCA_030433055.1 Polyangia bacterium | reverse complement strand
GCGGGAAAGCAAGGTGAATGTGAGAGGACAGTCTGGCCGAAATGTCTCCGGCTCTGTAGACGCCTCGAGCGCGGGGTCGAGGCCATCCAGATTGGAAGGGATGCAGGTGTTGTCGTTGAACGAGTGGTAGAGCGTCGTCTCGCAAGTGCCGTGCTTGCCATTGCTGCAACTCGACGCGTCTGGGCATGGGTCGCCGATATTGCAGACGTTGGGCTCCTCGCACACGCAGGCCAGCACCGCAGCGAGCCCTGTCGGGCGGCCTGAGTCACAACCCATGGGGCTCGGAATCGGGGCGCCGCCCGGTTGAGTGAGCGCGGAAACCGGGGAACTCAGGAGGAGCAACACCGCCAGAGCCGACCCAGCCAGCAGTCGCCCTGGGCTGGTACTCGAGCCGAGCGCGCTCATTGCCGCGCGGCAAAATGTGTCAGAGCAAACTGCAACTCCCATCTCGACCTCCCCGGGGCCAGAGACCGACCCGCAACGCAACAGTAACTCAAAACTGAGTTACTCGAAACGTCGCAGAAAAATCCGCTTTCCCGGCATGCTGCGACGCGTCAGCGCGGAGCCGTCGGAGCCGTCGGAGCGGGTGGAGGGTGCCTGGCTGGAGGCGCGGTGGGCGTTCTCGGCTACTTCCCGTGGCCTAGCACCAGCAGGTGCTCGCGCCTCGGTCGTCCCTGGAACGCGGCTCGAGCGCTGGGCAAGAACAGCGGACGCGGCTGCGACCCCACCGCGACCAGCTCGAGCCCGGCGCGGGGCGCCAGATCTCGCAGCGCGCGATCCGCCAGCCACGCGCGGCCGCCGAGAACGGTGTCAGCGATCACGAGGACGATGTGGCCCTTGGGGGCCAGGGCGCGCTTCATTGCCTTGAGGCAAGGCAGTAGCTCCTTGTCCCAGCGGCCGGCGGCGCGCGCGAAGTCCTGCCCAGCCAGGCGACGCTGAGAGCCAATTTCCGAGCGGGAAAACCCTTCTACGTCGAGCCCCATCCAGCGCATCCGCGTCTCATGATGTTTGACGTAGTCGTAGACGCCTGGATACGGCGGCGAGGTGAGCACGAGGTTGACCGAGCTTTGTCGCACGTAGCCGAGCTCCCGAGCGTCGCACACCTCGAGGTGTGGGCGCGGCGCCTGCTTGGGCAACAAGGCTTCGAACTCCGTCAAGCGGCGCTCGAGCTCTTCGGCTTTGGACACGAAGCTGCGAATCGTGAAGCCTGACGCCAGGCGACGCTGCATGGTCTGTTTACGCGTGTCCCCTGGGCTGCGGCTCACCTTGGTCAGCAGCGACGTCAGCACCAGCATCAGCGCCTCCCGCTCGGGAGACCGCGGCAGCTTGAGGATGCTGGACTTGAGCCCGTCCAACTCCAGCAGCACGTGTACATCGAACAGCTCGCGGTCCACCTGACCGTACCGCTTGGTGGGCCCCGCCTTCGCCTCCCGGCGCTCGTCCGCCTTCTCGGCGACCTGGGCTGCCAGAACCCCAAGCCCAGGCAATTTCCCTGCGGTTTTTAGCTTCGCGAGCTCGATCGCGAACGGATTCGCGTCGGAGCCGCCCATCGAGCGACCGGCGAGCCGCGACTCCACCGCCACGGTGCCACTGCCACAGAACGGATCGAGCACGCGCCCCTTGGGCACGGTCAGGCGCCTGACTAGCTCTCGCGCCGTGATCGGGTGGAGCCGAGCGGGATAGCTGTGGAAGCCGTGGACGTGAGCGCGGACCACGTCCTCGTCGGAGGTGACCTGGAGCGCAGCGACGAGCGCAGGACCCAGCGCCTCCGCGCCCCACAGCTCGACCTGGCCTCCGACGTGGCTCAGCGGTCTCCGCTCCAGGGGAGGCGGAGCGACTTGCTTGGCCAGCTCTTCCAGCAGCTCCTCGTCGACCCCGCTGAGCTTGCCCTTGCCCCGCGCCCGTCGGGCCTTGCCGGACTGGCCTGGCTTCTTGGGCTTGGGCTGCTTCGCTGGGCCACCCGCGTTGCCAGGCTGGGCCACTTGGATCTGGGGCTCAGCCTTCGGGGGCTTCGCGCCCGGCTTGCCGGGCTTGCCTGATTTGGCTGCCTTGCCCGGCTTGCTTCGCTTCCGCTCGGATTTGGCGGGCGCGCCGGCGTCGGAAGGAGCCGAAGCGGCTCCAGGCGTGCCCTGCGCTTTGCGTCCGGACCAGGTGCCCGACGCCTTCGATCTCACCCGCGCCTTCCGGCGCCCACCATCTTGCGACACGGGCAGCTAGTAGCACGCCCGGCTCCCAGCAGCCTCAGCTATCGAGGCGCCTGAGCTGCTGCCATTTGAACGGCCGGGGCCAGAACGGCGTCTTCACACCGTGGTCCGCGGCAACAGGGAACCAGGGCCCATCCGGACTCTTCAGCACATGAAAGTTCTGCGCAGGCATGTAGCTCTGCCCGAGCAGCACCCACTGACCGCCATCGGCGGCTCGCGCCAAATCCAGCACCAGCACCGTATGCCCGGGGTTGCCCGCCTCAACCAGGAAGTCTCCCGGACGCAGCTCGGAATACTCGACGTGCTTGCCCATGCGCGACAGCGCCACCGTATTGCTCCAGGCGAATACGGCGTCCATGAACCTGCGGAAGGTTGGATGATCATCCGTCGCTCTGCCAGTGGCTGCCCAGCTGATGCTCGCGCCCTTGGCCACGATCCGCTGACCTTGAGACCAGCGTCGGTAGTCCAGCAGGGTGCCGCTGGCCGCGCGATACGCTTGGTCGCGCCCGCCTTGGGACCAGCGCCACTCCCCATGCAAGCGCATCACCGCGTCGGCACACTGCTGCAGGTCTGCGCCACCAACGTCGAGCGCGACCACTCCGGTCGTTATCGAGCTCTCACCGTCCCGCAGTCGCTCACCGGCATAGCTCCGCACAGGGGTTCCGTACGGCAACATTGGAAGGTGGCGCAGCCAGGCGCCAAAGCTGCCCTCGCTCAGCGGCACTCGCGCGGCGCCGGCGGGGGCTGGCACGCGGGTCTGCAAGTCGTCGTGGACCTTCAGCTCGGGGTGCTCCTCGAGCCACACGTACGGCTTCAGATCGGGCTCAGGCCTTGGGGCGGGCTCGTCGGGCTTGGCTGAAGCGGCGCGCTTGCTGAGCCGGGTCCAAGGCGGAACCAGCACTGCGCTCGGCTCGGCCTTGACCCCGGCCACGCTCGAGGCGGCGGGCGGCGACTCCGCTCGGCTCGTGCTGGGCTCGCGGGAGCAGGCCAGCGGCGCCAGAAACCCGAGCGCGCTGACGGCGACCTGAACTGCGCGGATGGTACGACGGGTAGGCATGTATCGACAGTCGGCGCCCCGGCGGGAAATGTGACAGGCCAAATGCAGGCGAGCCTGGAGGCGCTAGCACGGCGCGGCTCCAGGCTCGTCCAACTCGGCGGGTTCGTCAGCCCAGCCCGCGCATGTCGGTTGCTTCCTTGACGCGCTGGATCGCGAGGGCGAAGGCGGCCGCGCGCATCGAGCAATCCCCGTAGCTCGCCATCGCCTTGGCCAGAGCCTTGTGCGCCGAGACCATGTGCTCTTCGAGCCGCCGGTTCACCTCGTCCTCGGTCCATTTGAGGTGCTGAGTGTTCTGCACCCACTCGAAGTAGCTCACGGTCACGCCACCGGCGTTGGCGAAGATGTCCGGGATGCACACGATCCCACGCTGGTTGAAGATGTCGTCAGCTTCCGCGGTGCAGGGGCCGTTGGCGGCCTCCAGGATGTACTTGGCGTTGACCTTGGATGCGTTGTCCGACGTCAGCACGTGACCCAGCGCTGCGGGCACGAGGACATCGCATGGCGCGGTCAGCAGATCCGCGTTGGAGATGGGCTCGCTGCCAGGGAACTCGACGACGCTGCCGGTCTTCTGCACATGCTCTACCAGCTTGGGGATATCGAGCCCGTTCGTGTTCTGGATGCCACCTCGCACATCGCTCACCGCCGTGATCTTCGCTCCAACCTCATGGGCCAAGCGACAGAAGAAGCTGCCCACGTTGCCGAAGCCTTGAACCACGAAGGTGCTACCGGAAACATTTTTCCCTGCGGCATTTAAAACTTCACGGATGGCGAACAAGCAGCCGCGGCCAGTAGCCGCCTCACGCCCCAAGCTACCATGAAGGTCGACCGGCTTGCCGGTGACGACACCAGGATTGAAGCCGTAGCGCCTGCTGTACTGGTCGAAGATCCAGCTCATCACGCGTCCGTTGGTGTTCATGTCCGGCGCTGGAATGTCCGTCTCGGGACCGATGAACTCTGCGATCTGATCGGTGAAACGTCGCGTCAGGCGCTCCAGCTCCCGCTGGCTCAGCTTGTAGGGGTCGACCTGGATGCCGCCCTTGGCACCACCATATGGCACGCCGATGAGCGCGGTCTTCCAGGTCATCAACGAGGCCAACGAGCGCACTTCGTCGATGTCCACTTCCGGGTGGTAACGGAGACCGCCCTTGAACGGCCCGCGGGAGTTGTCGTGCTGAACCCGGTAGCCGATGTAGTTCCCTATGGAACCGTCGTCATTCTCAATCACCAGCTCCACGCGCAGCTCACGGCTCGGCGTGACCAACAACGTCTTGTAGCGCGGGTCGAGCTTGAGGATTTCGAAGCCTTGCTCGAGGAAATAGTTGGTTGTCTGGTACGGCGTCATGTTCTCCCTCTTTTCGGCGCATGGCCGAGCGCGCTCGCGTTCAATGACAGCCCCTGTCTGAGGCCGGACGCACGCACGGCACCTGGCTGCAGGGTAACGGGTTTGAATGGAAAGCGAGAGCCGGATTCGTAGCTGGGGAGTCAGCCCCGGATCCCGAGACGCCGCGTCGATATTGGTGCAGCGATTTCGACGCAGCGATTTCGACGCAGCGATTTCGACGCGGCGATTTCGACGCAGCGCAGCGCATCACGGCTTGAGCCGCCTGGTGAGCCCCGAGGGTCTCTCGGGGGAGTGCCAGGCGCCCGCGTGCTTCGGTGAGCGAGGTTCTCGAGCCGGAACGGTTCCGCGCGCGGATACAGCGAAGGCGTGGGAGCAGCTAGGCTCGCACAGCTCGCTCGTGAGACCTCGGTGTGCCTCAGCCGTTCTGCTGCACCAGCTCCATGACCTCGGAGTCTTTGAGGATGTGCTTCGACTCCTTGGCGCGCGCGAGAATTCGCTTCACCAGTTCTTCGTTCGGTTCGATGTCTCGCTGACGTAACCAGTAGTTCACGTTCGAGGCGCCTGACATGTAGCCGATGCAGATTTCTTGTTGGCGCCCGAACATGCCCGCCGGCACACCTGAGTAGATGCGATCTGCGAGCCAATCGTCGCCTTTTTGCTTGGCCTTGATGATCGCCGCGGCGTGCACGCCTGTTGCCGTACGGAAAGCGTCGTCCCCGGCGAGCGGGTAGTTGATGGGCACATCCCAGCCAACCGCCTTTGCAGCCAGCTGACAGTACTCGAGAAGATGACTCAGATCCTGGTGCTCGAGCAGCCCAAGGAGCTTGAGGTTGAGCAGGATGAGCTCCATCTGCGCGTTGCCCACGCGCTCACCGATGCCCAGCGCAGTGCCATGGACGCGGTCCGCGCCGACCTCCAGCGCGAGGATCGCGTTCACCAGGCCCAAGCCACGGTCGTTGTGCCCGTGCCAGTCGATGCGCACCTCGCAGCCCATCGCCGCCACCAGCGAGCGCGTGAAGTTGATCAGGTTACGCACACCATCCGGGGTCGCGTGGCCGACCGTGTCGCACAAGCACAGCCCGCTGGCGCCGTGGTCCACCGCCACCTTGAACAGCTCGCCGAGCACCTCCGGCCGACTGCGGGTCGTGTCCTCGGTGACGTAGCAAACCTCGAGGCCGTTCTTGACGCCGACGTCAATTGCTTCCGCCGTGAAACGCTTGATGCGATCCAGATCCCACTCCTCGGCGAGCGCACGGATCGGGCTGGAGCCGACGAAAGCGTACACCTCCACCGGGATCCCGGCGCGCTGGGAGAGCTCGACCATCGGCGTGATGTCAGAGGCCACGGTGCGCCCGGCGCAGGCCACCTTCAGCGACAGCTTGTTGCTGGTGATCTCCTGGCAAATCCTCAAGCAATCGTCGAAGGCCCGGCGCGAGCTGCCCGGCAGCCCGATGTCCGCTTCGTGGATGCCCAGCTTGTCCATCAAATGGACGAGCTTCAGCTTGTCCTCGATGTCGGGGTCGACGACGGAAGGATTTTGCAGGCCATCCCTCAAGGTTTCGTCGAAGAACTCGACGCCTTCGGGGATCACACGACCTTTGCGCGCGATCTCGTTCCAGTCGTAGATCAGATCCGGTTCACCGGGGTTCGTGGCACCCATGACTCGAGTATACGACACGCAGCGCCCCGGAAGTCCCGTTCCAAGTGCGCGAGAACACGCCACCGAGTCGGTGCATCAGCCGAACGCCATGGCGCGCCGCGTAAGCCTGCACTCAAGTGCGGTCCGCGCTCGCAACGGTCCTCGCGGGGTGTTGAATGGCACCTGCCAATCGACAACCACCGCGCCCGCGCGACTCCCACCAGATCCTCTTTAGATCTAAAGGATCCCACGGCGATCGCAGGTCTCGAGCGTCGGCAACGAGCGACCTCAGCTTCGATCGACCCACGGGTTCGGGGGTGAGACGCGCCGCTCGAACGACACACCCAGCATCGCCCAACGCAAAGAGGACCCGACGGATCCGCGCCGCCGCCCGCGCGCGATATACTTGAAAGTTAAACTTGCGACTTCTAACTTTTGGAGGCACCCTCCCGGCCATGCACAGGCTTGGTTGGATGGGTTTGGTGGCGGGCGTGGCGCTGCTCAGCGTCGCCTGTTCGAGCGATGATGGCGGTACCTCCGGTGGTGAGGCAGGCAGCTCCGCGGCGGGCAGCACCTCGAGCGCGGGTGCCGGAAACGCAGGCAGCGGCGGCTCCGGAGCGGGTGCGACGGGCGGCAGCCCGAGCGCAGGCAGCGGTGGCACTTCTACCGCTGGTCAAGGCGGAAGCGCGGGCGCGAGTGAGGGTGGGAGCGGCGGACAGTCGAGCTCGGCTTCCCTGGAGGGCCAGATCGGCCGCACTGCGCGCATTCCCGACGGGCTCGACGGAATCGGCAATGTCTACATCGCGGTGTTCGCAGACAATCCCGTAACCAACATGAACGCCGAGGCACTGGCGAACGCGCTGATCATGGATGCGGACCTCAGCATGGATGGAACCGGAGTCAGTTACCGCGTGGATAATATACCCGTCTCGAATGAGGCTCGCTATGTGGTGGCGTTCATGGACGACGACGGCAACGTCACGCCGGAGTCCCCCTCACCCAAAAAACCCGACCTGATCGCGTTTGATGGCCTCTCACCAATCAAGGTCACGCTGGCGTCCCCAGGTGTGACGAAGCTCGACCTGGTACTCACCGCGGAGATCCCATTCTGATGGCCACACGAAGGAGCAGGAGCTCTTGGGGCGAGCCCGCGCTGATCAGCGCCTGCGCGCTGGCGCTGGGTTTCGCGGTTGCGTGTGGCAGCGATGGCACGGACAACAGTGGGACTGCTGGCACCAACTCGGTCGGAGGTAGCTCCGCGAGTGGAGGCACGACCGGGGCGATGGGAGGCTCCGGCGGCGACGCCGTCGGCGGCAGCTCCGCAGGTGGTACGGGGGGCGCCGCAATGCAGTGCGGCGGGATACAGGGCGCGGTGATCAGTCATGACGACTACCCTGCGGACTGCTCCGGGCTCGACGAAGCCACCTCCTACCTGTGCGCCGAACAGCGCTTCTGGTACACGCTGCGCGCTGACTACGACCAGCGCCCTCAGGCCTACGAGGTGCTGAGCGAACTGATCGCGCGCTTCGAGCCAGCCGGGGACAAGCAGGCGGTGGCGAACCTGTATTTCCGCAGGGGACAGCTCGCCATGGCCTTGGCCATGGAGAACGCCGACATGAACAAGGTGCTCACGGTAGAGCCCGACTTCGACAAGGCGCTCGAGCTGTGGCCTGAGCACCCCATCGTCCCCACCTGGCGCGACACGATGCGAATCGCGATCGCGGTGGTCACGAAGGACTACGTGGCAGCCGAGAAGTTGTTCGACGCCGCTCTGCTGAACGTCGAGCTGTGCCCGCTGGGCAACATCCCATCGCTCACCGGCACCACCATCGGTCTACCTCTGGACACCGGGATCCCCCAAGAGACCGTCAAGCTCGCCGAGTCCTGGGTTTGCGAGGGCGTGGAGTGGTGCGAGCACAACACCTGGAAGGCCCCCTACGCGGTCGCAGGCATGCGCTACCACATGGGTGAGGGCTTCGCCCGCGTGGGGCGCAAGGAAGAGGCGCTAGCGTACTTCGAGTCTGCTCGCCAGGCGCCAGACTACGACGTGTGGCCCTACAAGGACTTCGTTGATAGCCGCGTGGAAAATATTGACGCGTTCATCCAGGAGTTCGCGGATATCGGCGAGAGCGAACCAGTCTTCGACCGCGTGTACGCAAACTCGGATTTCGGTTGCAAGTTCTGTCACGGCACCAAGTGAGGCCGCACCGGCCTCCGATATTCAACCAGGCGCCGACAGGGCCGACCCAGGGGCAGGCCGGGAGATCGCCCCGCCGGCCCATCGACTAAGGGCGCTCAAACCGAGAAGCGACAGCAATCAGGGGTGCTCCCGCGATGGCGCGCTATAGTGTGGCCGCTTGATTTCCAACGCCACACGTCAGCTGATCCGGGAGCGCCTCGACGCCGAGGTCGGTCGCATCAGCAAAGAAGCGCCCATTCGCGTCGGTTTGGCCTACCCATCGCCGTACCACGTGGGCATGAGC
>JAUILJ010000280.1 GCA_030433055.1 Polyangia bacterium | reverse complement strand
CGAAGCCCAAGGCTCGCGTCAGCACCAACGCCGCGCGGGTGAGCCGTGTGCTCAAAGCCAAGCCCGCGCCCAAGGCATCGATCGCCGCTCGCGTTGCTAGTCAGCCCAAGCCTCGGGCCGCCGTCAAGCCTCGGGCCGCCGTCAAGCCTCGGGCCACCGTCAAGCCTCGGGCCACCGTCAAGCCTTTCCCCGAGGCAACGGCTACACCGGCAGCCGATACCAACCCGGTCGTGCAGCGGGCCGCCGAACTCACGCCGGAACACACCACACCGGCAGCTGACCTCTCCCCCGCGCTCCCCGCCGCTCTGGGCGCGGGAGCAGCGGCCGCCGAACACGACACGGACACAGGAGACCGGCCGCTCCCCAGCGGCGTGATCCGTCGCCGCAGTGAGGATCGCGGTGCGCTGCCTGCGCGAAGTGCCGCGGGGCGCGCCGGAGTGGTGCGGCGTGAGTCTGGCGCGCATCGCGCTGGCGGGCCGCCGATGAGCTTGCTTGGCCGCCACGAGAGCAGCTTCGAGCTCAGGAGCTTCGATCCTCCCGGAAGTGCTCGCGTGAGCTTCTCACCCGCCCAGCTGTGGTCCCTGGCGGAGCGCGCCGCGGAGCGCCTGGGGCGCAGCCTGACCGGAGAGCAACGGCGTCTGGTCCGGGCCGCCATAGACGGGCGCGACGCGCTGGCGCTGCTCCCTGCAGGCTCCGGTCAGTCCACCGCCTATCTCGTGGCAGCTCAGCTGCTCGAGCAACCCACGCTCGTGGTCCATCCACTCCCCTCCTGGCTCAAATCGCAGCAGGAGCAGCTCACGTCGCGGGGCGTACCTTGCGTACGCGTTGACGCCGGGGTCTCGGGTGAGGAACGGCGAAGAGCGCTCGAGCGCATCCGCTACTCCCGTAGCCTGGTCGTGCTGTCTACCCCCGGCGCGCTCCAGCGCGCGGAGGTGTGTCGCGCGCTCGGTCAGAGCGGTGTGGCTTTGGCCGTGCTGACCGACGCCCAGCTGTTCAGCGAGTTTTCACCAGAGTTCGGCCCCAGCAGCGCGAGCCTCGATGAGCTGCTCGAGAAGCTGGGCAGGCCCGTGGCGATGGTCTTCTCCGCGGTGGGCAGCGCCGCGGTGCGCGCGGATCTGCTGGAAGGGCTGCGGCTCCGCGAGCCAACGCTCTTCGAAGCGCCGCTGGTGCGTCCCAACTTGCAGCTGACGACTTGCTTCGTGGAGCCAAGTGAGCGCCAGCGTCTGCTGGTGAGCGAGCTCAACCGCCTTCCCCGTCCTGGCGTCGTGATCTGCCCCGGGCCGCGTGAAGTCGAGGCAGTTCATCGCGCCCTGGGCGCTCTGGGCATCGCCAGCTATCGCTACCATCGGGAGCTCTCCGCTGGCGCGCGGGCTGCAGAGCAGCTGCATTTCGCAACCACGAACAAGCCTTCGGTACTGGTGGCGGAGAGCGCCTTCACGGGCCTCGAGGGCATCACGGGCGAGAGTGGCGAGTTACCCCGAGGATATGGCAAGGGGATCTGTCGCATGGATTTGCGCTACGTGTTGCATTTCCGCGCGCCGCACTCTCTCGAACAGTATCTGCGAGACCTCGCGCTGGCCGGTCGCAACGGCCAACCCGCGCATGGCGTGTTGCTCTGTAGCGCCGGCGACTTCGAAGGCGAGCTAGGCGCCCCACGCGTGGACCTGGAAGCCTTGAACGTCGCTATCGAGCTGCTCGCTGCGCAAGGCGATACGCCTAACCCCCGCTCTCAGCTGGAGGAGCTGGTCCAGATCGAGCCGGAGCAGCTGCGACGTGGGCTCGACACGCTGGTCGACGCGGGCCTGGTGCTGCGAGCCAGCGACTGGTACCGCGTCACGTTGCCTGCCGACGAGTTCGGCGCGCGAGCCGAGTTCCTCGTGGAGCAGCTCGAGGTCGTCACCGAGCACGACCACCTGCGCCGCGAGCAGGTGCGGAGCTACGTGGAGCCGGGCAAAGGCGGGGCGCCCTGCCTGGTCTCGAGGCTGAACGCGCTGCTTGGCTTGCCGGTAGCAGGTCCGTGCGGAAATTGCTCAGAGTGCGAGCGCGCAGGTGTACAACGGCCCCGCGCCTCGGAGCTCCCGCCCCGCCGACCGGCGCCACGACGGTTCAGCGTCGAAGTGGAGCATCAGCGTCGAAGCGTGAGCGCGCCGGACAGCGAGGAGCTGGACTTCGGTCGGTCGTCGGCAGGCTGAGCACGTATCGAGTTGCGCGAGCGCGGCGTTCAGGCGTTCGCCGTACGTCGTGGGCGGCGCTTGGCGGGCGCGCGGCGCAACGGCACCATCACCAGCCGCTCGAGGAACTGGCCGACGCGATCTGGCCCGGTCTTACCTGCCAGGCGCCTCCTCGCCTCGACGTAGGCCGGTAGGTAGCGCAGCCGGGCCGGCATGCGGGGGTAGCTGAGCTTCAATGCGGAGACAGAGGCGCGGAACCAACGCTGATCCGCTGGGGACCAGGGCAGCTGGTACTCGTCACGCAATCGCGCTGGCATCAGACCAGCGGTCATGGTCTCCAGCCAGCGGAAGAAGGGCCCATACGCAGGCTTTGGCGCAGCGAACAGAAAGCGGCGCAGCTCCAGGGCGGGCTTGCCCACCTTGAGCGTGTCTGAATTCCACATCGCTTGGTTGTAGTCGGCAAACTCTCCCCAGTCTCTCGGCATCACGGAGTCTGGAATGCCGAACAGATACGCGAAGCGACGGGTCTCCCGGTAGTAGCGGTCTTTCTCCTCGTAGGAGAGGGGACGCAGCACCAACTCGTAGACCTGAACCGCGGTGTCGATCAGCGTCGCGTGGACCCAGAACAGGGCATCTTCATCGTTGGCCAGGTACTGAGCTCCCTCGGGGAAACGCCCAACGTTCTCCTGAATCAGCCCGCTGATCTTCGTGTGGATGTTGTGCACTCGTCGGGCAGACTTGATCGCGCTGTCCAGATCGCCGAACACCATCGCGAACACGTTGTCGAACGTGCGCTGGAAGCGCCCAAGCGGGTCGCTCTTGGTCGCCGAGTGCTGATCGACGCCGTGGGCTACGTAGGGGTGTGCGGTCTGCAGCAGGGCGGCACGCCCTCCGCCAAGAAACAGGATCGCCTCCTTGCTGATCTTCCAGCTCTGGCTCGTTGGCCCATAGATCCCGGCTCGTGGATCTTCGACTTCCGACTCAAGCCGGGAAATGGTGGCTTCGAGATCTGCGCGACTGACGACCATGTTGCCCTCCCGTGCACCGATGAGCCAGAGCACCGGCGCACCCCATGATCGTCCGCTGCAAACCTGGGTCACGCAAGCGCGTGGCGCAGAACTGCACGAAAACTCCACTTACGCCTCGGGCGGCGCCTGCGTGAATCCATCGCGTCCCACACCTCGTACGCGGCGATGGAGCGCGATTCCAGGCGGTAAAAGCCTCACCCGTTCATGCGCTCGATGACTGCCTGCACGAAACCATTGGTATTCAGCTCACCTCCCAGGTCCCGCGTCTTCTGCCCGTCCTCGAGCGCCTGGTTGTAGCCCAGCTTGATGCGCTCTGCGGCCTTCGCGCAGTTCTCGTCGCGACGCGTATCCGCGAGGCGATTGAGCATCATGGTGCCACTCATCAGCAGCGCGAGAGGATTCGCGATCCCCTTGCCAGCGATGTCGGGTGCCGAGCCGTGCACGGCTTCGAACACCGCATCCTCATCTCCGATGTTCGCTCCTGGAGTTACCCCCAAGCCGCCCACCATACCCGCGCACAAATCGCTCACGATATCGCCGTACAGGTTCTCACACAGGATGATGTCGAACTGCGTCGGATCCTGGACGAGCTTCATCTCCGCCGCGTCGATGATCACCTCTTCGTACTTGATGTTCGGGTAGTCCTCCTCGTGCACCTTGCGGGACTCCTCGATGAACATCCCATCGGACAGCTTCATGATGTTCGCCTTGTGGAAGACGGAGATCTTCTCGCGCTGGCGGTGGGTCGCGTATTTGAAGGTCCAGTGGGCGATACGATGGCAGGCCACGCGCGTGGCGACCTTGAGCGATGCGACCACACCGTCGGTGATCAGGTTCTCGATCCCCGAGTACAGGCCCTCGGTGTTCTCTCGCACGATGATCAGGTCCACGTCCTCGAAGCGGGTCTTCACACCCGGCAGGCTGCGCACCGGCCGCACGGCAGCGTATAGGTTGAGCTTCTTCCGCAAGGCAACATTCACCGAGCTGAAGCCAGCACCGATGGGGGTCGTGCACGGTCCCTTGAGGGCGATGTGGTGCTCTCGGACGGCATCGACCGTATCCGCGGGGAGCAGGTCATCCTTGCCGCGCTCCAGGGCCGCGACGCCGGCGTAGCGCGTGATGAACTTGATCGGCGCCTCGGCGGCTTCGAACACCTTCTTCACGGCATCGCTGACCTCGGGTCCAATCCCGTCCCCGGGAATCAATACTGCTGTATGAGTCGTCATGGTTCTCCTGTTGGCTGCGCCGCCCACACCTCCGGCGATGTAGGTGAGGACCAAGCGCGGCCGGGGCCGGTTCTAGAGAAGCGCGGCCAGACGTTCAACCGTTCCAGGCTGCAGGGAAGGATCAAGCACAATTGCTCTCGACGTGACGCAGTGCATGCACCAGGTTTCGCTGCGCTCCCCCCTCGAGACGCTCCCTTGGCCGCTCCCAGCTCCAGCTCCAGCCCCTTGGCAAGCGCGGTGCCCGTGACCCCGCCGCGGGTGCTCACGCGTCCGTTCGTGCTGCTGCTGATCACGCAAAGCCTGTTTGGCCTGGCGTTTTCGCTGTTCTTCCTGCTGCCCAAATTCATGACTCGAGTGCTACAGGCGGGCCCGAGTGACATCGGTCTGGCAGCGGGCATCGCGCCTGCGGCTGGTGTCCTGGTGATCCCATTCGTGGCAACTGCGGTGGATCGCTTCGGTCGCAGGCGACTGGTGGTGTTGGGTGCGGGGGTCATCGCGGCGACCGCGGTGGGCTTCATCTGGGTGGATCGGGTAGGCCCGCTGCTGCTGGTGCTACGCGCGCTTCAAGGTTGCGCGTTCGCGACTGCGTTCAACGCGGCGGCCACGTTGGCAGCAGATCTCGCCCCCAAACAGAGACTGTCCCAGGCCCTGGGCTGGTTCGGTGTGGCGTTCTTGGCGACGAACTCTGCTGCGCCCCTGATCGCCGAGCCCCTGGCGGACGCGATCGGCTGGCGCTTCGTGTTCGGTTTCGCCGCCATCATGGGTTGCTGCGCCGCCGTGTTCGCGACGCGACTTCCGGAGGGCAGCCAGCACGCAGCGAGGACCTCTGGATCGAGGTCGAGCTGGAACGTCTTGCTTCAGCCGCGGGTGCTCGCGATGTACTTCGGCAGCCTGGTCGCGGGGGTAGGCCTCGGCACGGCGTTCACCTTTCATCAGCCCTTCGCCTTGCAGCGAGGCGCGGAGCGAGTCGGCGGCTTCTTTCTTGGATACACCGCAGCCGCCGTTTTCGTGCGGATCTTCCTGGGCAGCCTCCCCGATCGCCTAGGCCGGCTCCGCGTGGGGCGGGTGGCGATCCTCGGCTACGCGATCGTGGTCGCCAGCATGTCGCAGCTCACTCCGAGCTGGCTGGTGCCGTTCGGCCTCGCCTTCGGCTTCGTGCACGGCATGATGTATCCTTCGCTCAACGCGGTCGCGGTCGAGAGCGCCAGCGACGCTGAGCGAGGCAAGGTGATGAGCTTCTACAACGGGAGCTTCAACCTCGGCGTCGCGGGCGCGAGCTTCGGGCTGGGGCACGTCGCGGAAACGTCTGGCTACCCAACCGTGTTCCTGATCACCGCCTGCATCATCACGCTGGCGCTGCCGGTGCTGTTGCTGGTGAAAGAGCCGGCGGGCTAGTTTTTTTTCCTCGAGGATATTTTTGCCGCACGGGGGATCTCCGCTGGTGGGCGCGCGCTTGGCTCGTCGTAGACGTCTTCTGGATCGTCGTAGACAGGCTCGTCTTGCTCGTCGTACTCCGAGTCCCCGGGTGCACTGGGGCCGTCCACCGGGACCAGCCCGGTCACGTTGCCTTCGATGCTCCAACCCATCAACGCATCGTGTAGCGTTGGGTCAACGAACCAGCTCTCGGCGGCCGTGCCCGAGGAGGGCTGCACCATCACCCAGTCATGGTGCGAGAAAGCCGGGTGAGGCACCCGGAGCCCGAACACACGAGGCGATTCGCTACGCACGGGACGTGCCCTGGCCCCCAGCTCCCGTCCATCGGCAATGCGATTGAAGATCGCGCTGAAGAGCTGGCTGTACTCCGCATCATTGGCCTCGCGCTCACCCAGATCGAACTGATCGCTCGGCCGATGATCTCGGCCATAGCGCAGGCACTGGCTCGTGAGCTCGAGGGCCAAATCGATGGCCTTGCGCGGACTGTCGACGTTGCGCGAAGTAGCCAGACGGTCGACCTTCCGCTCAAGCGCCGGCTCCAGCGCGGCGCTCGACGAGAGCAGCTCATGCGGCCCCCCAAAGCGGAGCCCATGCCAGCGCACGAGCACTGCGAACAATCCCGTGAAGAACACGGCCCACATCACGCGGCGGCGCCAGGCCATGACTCAGTTCGCTCCTCTCAGAGACACGGCGGCAGTTTGTCAGCGGCTCCCCGAACTGGGCGAGAAAACGCCGGCAGTTCTTGGGTCCCAGGGGCGCAACCAGCGCCCGTCCCGAGTGTCTCGAAGCCGAACGGTCAACGCGGGGTTTCTCACGGGATCGCGCGCGCAGCGCCAGGGAGCGCGCCTGAGCGGGCTCCCCGGGTTGACGCCCGTCGTAGACCCGGGTGAACAGCTAACCATCGCGCGGCTGTTTGGGGGAGCCGGCGGTGGGTAGACGAGCGCCGTGACTCGCTGCGGGGAACACGGCACGCCCCCCAAGCGACAGGAGCGACCATGAACCGAGTTGAGAAGTACACTGACAAGGGCGTCGAACTGGTGATGACGTACGGGCCGAAGATCTTGCTGGCCCTGCTCACCCTGATCATCGGCTTGTGGCTGGTGAAGCGCATTGTTGGCTTGGTCAAGCGCGGGTTCGAGCGCCGCAACGTTGACGCGACCCTCGCGCCATTTCTCGCGAGTCTGGTCAGCTGGACGCTTCGGGCCGTGTTGTTCATCAGCGTGGCGTCGATGGTCGGCGTCGAAACGACCTCCTTCGTCGCCATCCTGGGCGCAGCCGGGCTCGCGGTGGGACTGGCGCTTCAGGGCAGCCTCTCGAATCTCGCAGGGGGCGTGCTGATATTGATCTTCAGGCCGTACGAGGTCGGGCACTTGGTGGAGTGCCAAGGCCAGCTCGGAGTGGTCCAGGAAATCCAGATCTTCACCACCACCTTGCTGACACCTCAGAACCGCCGAGTGGTGGTTCCCAACGGCCCGGTCATGAACGGCACGATCGTGAACTACACCGTCGAGGGGATGGTTCGCGTCGACATGACCATCGGCGTCGCCTACGAGTCCGACATCGCCAAGGCCAAGAACCTGTTGCTCGACCTGCTCAAGGGTCATGAGCTGGTGCTCGAAGAGCCAGCGCCGGGAGTCGGTGTGAAAGAGCTGGCGGACAGCTCAGTGAACTTCGCGGTGCTCCCCTACGCCAAACCAGAGCACTACTGGGCGGTCTGGTTCGACGTCCATGAGAAGGCCAAGGAAGTGCTCGAGAGCAACGGCATCACTATCCCGTTCCCCCAGCGAGACGTGCACCTGCACCAAACCTGAGCGGGCTAGCTGGAGGCTATCCACAGGCTTACAGGAGTTCGTACCCGCGGGTGGCAGAGGCGCCCGCGGGGACCCACGTGGAGCGGTCCTCAACACACCTCGGGCTGCAAGCCAGCCGGGAGCTGACCCCAGCTTCCCCCGGCAGCACATGCAAACATGGGTATGAGGACAAGGTCCCTGGGCGCCCAATTAAAACAGGCGCCTCTCAACTACTCCTTGCATGCGCAACGGCTTGGGTGATCATTCGAGTCATCGAATGAGTCCAGGCACCAAGGTGCGCGTCAGAGCCTGGCGCGCCGAAGACATTCCAGCGATCACCGAGTGTCACCGTGCCTGCTACGCCGACTACCCGAAGGGTGAGCTGTACGACGAGCGCCTGTACCAGCTGCAGTTCGAGGCGTTTCCCGAAGGCCAATTCCTTGCGGAAATCAACGGCAAGGTCGTCGGCTATGCGACAACCCTGATCGTCCAGCTGGATGGCCTGGCCGAGGACTACACGTACAACGAGCTGACCGGCGGAGCGACCTTCAGCACCCACGATCCCGTGGGAGACACGCTGTACGGTGCGGACATAGCCGTGCACCCGGATTTCCGCGGCCGGGGGATCGCTGCCAAGCTGTACGTCCCGCGCCGCAAGCTGATGAAGCGCTACAACCTGCGGCGCCTCTTGGCCTTCGGTCGCATCCCCGGCTACCACGACGTGGCGGGCAAGCTCACCGCAGAGCAGTACGTGGCCGAGGTGCTGGCGGGGAAGCGCAAGGACCCGGCGCTCACGGCTCACCTCAAGGCGGGCTACAAGGTGCTGTCCGTGCGCCTGCGCTACATGTCGGACCCGGCCAGTGTGCATTACTCCACGCTGATCGAGATGGCGAACCCCGACTACAGCGCAGCCAAGCGCCGCATCGCCGCCACCTCGATCCACCGAGCCTTCCGCAAAGCGAGGGTCTGCGCAGCGCAGTACCTGTTCCGCCGCATCTCGAGCTGGGACGAGTTCGAGACCAACATCCGCTTCTTCGTGGACGTGGCCTCGGACTACCACTGCCACTTCCTGGTGCTCCCAGAGCTGGTCACG
>JAUILJ010000279.1 GCA_030433055.1 Polyangia bacterium | reverse complement strand
TCGAGGTCGAGACCAAGATCAGCTACATCCTGAGTCGAGATTGAGCCTGACGGCGCCGTTCGACGCGCCTCACCCCCAAAAAAAGCGGGCTCCCCGAGCTGGGTGGCGCCGAACCGGGCTCGAGGTGTAGCCTGCGCGAGCGGGAACATACAGCACCCCGCGTTGGAGGATCTGCACCATGATTCAGGCGCCCGTGCCCCACAACGAACCCGTCCTGAGCTACGCCCCTGGCACTCCGGAACGCGCCGCGTTGCGTGCTGAGTTGGAGACCTACCAAGCCGAAGCCTTGCCCCTTTGGATATCGGGTGAGGCCATCCGGACGAGCCAAGAGCTATCGTTCAGCTCACCCCATGATCATCAGCGGGCTCTGGGGACCGCCAGCCTGGCCGGTGAAGCGGAGATCGGGCAGGCCATCGAAGCTGCGAAGCGCGCCAAGCCAGGCTGGGCGGCGCTCTCGCAAGCGGATCGCGCCAGCGTGTTCCTGCGCGCCGCCGAGCTTTTGTCTGGGCCCTGGCGGCAGAAGGTGAACGCGGCCACGCTCCTCGGCCAGAGCAAGACCGCCCATCAAGCCGAGATCGACTCCGCGTGTGAGCTGATCGACTTCCTGCGGTTCAACGCCCACTACGCCGACAAGCTCGCCGAAGACCAGCCAACCTCCGATCCCGGGCTCTGGAACCGCTTGGAGCAACGCCCGCTCGACGGCTTCATCTACGCGATCACGCCGTTCAACTTCACCGCGATCGCGGGGAACCTGCCCAGCGCTCCGGCGCTGATGGGTAACACGGTGATCTGGAAGCCTTCACCCAACGCGATGCTCGCGGCCCATCGGGTGATGCAGCTGTTCAACGAGGCCGGGTTGCCGCCCGGAGTGATCAACCTGGTCAACGGCGACGCCGTCGCGATCACGACCCAGGTGCTCGCCGCCCCGGAGTTCGCGGGGCTTCACTACACGGGCTCGACCGCCGTGTTTCGGTCACTGTGGGCGCAGATCGCGACCAACTTGCCCCAGTACCAGAGCTATCCACGCATCGTCGGCGAGACCGGAGGCAAGGACTTCATCTTCGCACACCCCAGCGCGGACGTGCGCCAGCTCGCGGTCGCCATCGTCCGCGGCGGCTACGAGTTCCAAGGTCAGAAGTGCTCGGCGGCGTCTCGGGTCTATGTGCCGAGGAGCCTATGGCCTGAGCTCAAGCAGATCCTCGAGGAGACGATCGCGCAGATCAAGGTGGGGGATCCAGCGGATTTCTCCAACTTCATGGGCGCGGTCATCAGCGCCCAGTCGTTCGAGAAGATCTCCAAGTACCAGGCGCTCGGAAAGGGCGATCCAAAGGTGCGCTGCGTCGCCGGAGGCGGGGGCAACCGCGAGGTGGGCTACTTCGTCGAGCCGACACTGTTCGAGCTGGATGACCCCAAGCATCGCTTGATGCAGGAGGAGATCTTCGGGCCAGTGGTCACGCTCTGGGTGTACGAGGACGCCCGGGTGGACGAGGCCCTCGGCCTGGTGGATTCGACCAGCGGCTATGCATTGACCGGAGCGGTGTTCGCCCGGGATCGCCAGGCGATCGTGGACGCCGCGCGCCGCCTCCGATTTGCCGCAGGGAATTTCTACATCAACGACAAGCCGACGGGCGCCGTGGTCGGCCAGCAGCCCTTCGGGGGCTCGCGCCTCTCCGGGACGAACGACAAGGCGGGAAGCGCTCAGAACCTGGCGCGCTGGGTCAGTCCGCGGACCGTCAAGGAGACGCTGAACCCGCCCCTCGACTGGCGCTACCCATACATGGGGTAGGGCTGAGACCTCAAACGATGGTCAGGCCACCGTCGACCACGAGGTTGTGACCGGTGACGTAGCTCGAGGCGTCGCTGGCCAGAAACAACGCGGCCCCCGCGAGCTCTTCGGGGACCCCGATGCGCCCCAGGGCAGCTCGAGACGTGACCATCTCGCGGGCGGTGTCGCTCTGCACGATGGCGGCCGCCAGGCGCGTGTCGATCAGCCCGGGGCTGATGCAGTTCACCCGCACGCCGCTCGAGCCGAACTCCATGGCCATGCTGCGAGTCATGGCGATCATCGCAGCCTTCGTCATCCCGTAGACGCCCTGGAGAGGGGAAGCCCGCATGCCGGCGACGCTCGCGATGTTGATGATCGAGCCTTGTCCTTTGCGGTCGATGATGGTCTGGGTGACGCGCCGGGAGAGTTCGAACGCGCCGCGCAGGTTGATGTCGAAGGTCTTTTGGTAGGCGCCTTCATCGATGGTCAGCATCGGGCCGAAATACGGGTTGGTGCCAGCGCAGTTGACCACCACGTCAACCTGTTGCCACTCGGAAATGGCGCGGTCGAGCAGCGCTTGGCACTGATCGACGTGGCCGACGTGCGCGGCGACGGCGATGGCCTTGCCACCGCCCTGCGTGATGCGCCCGGCGACCTTGTCGACGCCCTCTTGCTTGCGGCTGGAGACCACGACTTTGGCGCCCGCCTCGGCGAAGGCTACTGCGATGGCCTCTCCGATCCCTCGGGAGGCACCGCTGACGATCGCGACTTTGTCCTGTAAGTGAATCAGCGCCATGGGTCCTCGATACTCAATGCGCAATCCGACGTCGAGCCCCAGGCCAGCTGACGACGAAGCTTGCTCGATCGCCGCACGCTCGCGGCGGCGCGCTCCCAGCAGCACGCGCCTGGCAGTCCGCCCTGGAGCGATTGCGGCTCGCTAGCGGTGGCGTTACTAGACCAGCCATGGGTGACGACACGTTGGTGCTGCTGGTCGGCCACGGAACCGTGAGCGACCTCGATCAGCTGCCGGAGTTCTTGAGGCGGATCCGCCGCGGGCGCCCGGCGCCCGATGAGCTGGTCAACGAAATGCGCCATCGCTACTCGGCGATCGGAGGCTCGCCGCTGCTCAGCATCACGGAGCGCCAGGCAGAGGGCCTGAGCGAGCGCCTGGGGTTGCCATGCCGAGTCGTGATGCGCTTCTGGTCCCCCACGCTGGAAGAGCGCATGGACGAGCTCGCCGCGTACCGAAGGGTCGTCGTGCTGCCCATGGCGCCGTTCAGCGTGCACATCTACAGCGGGGTGATCCGCGACGCGCTGGCCGTCGCGGCCGCTGAAGGTCGCAAGGTACCCGAGCTGATCGCGGTGGCCCCATACGGTGAAGATCCAGCGTTCGTGAGCGCCAGCGCCGCGCTGGTGCGCCAGGCCCTCGCGGACCTTCATTGCCACACGGATACACCACTCATCCTGACCGCCCACAGTTTGCCCCTCGTGGTGCTTCGGGGAGGGGACCCGTACGCCGATCTATTCTCTGCGAGCGCGCGAGCCATCGCGCTGGAGCTTGGACGGGAGGCGCGGCTGGCCTACCAGAGTCAGGGGGCGAGCGGAGGGGAGTGGCTCGGGCCAGGCCTACAGCAGGTGCTCGGGGAGTGCGCGGAAGGCAACACCACCGGGCAGGTCGCCATCGCGCCCGTCGGCTTCGTCGCGGATCATGTCGAGACACTCTACGATCTCGACGTCGAGGCGCGGGGCTGGGCCAAGGAGCTCGGGCTGGAGCTGCTGCGCGTGCCGGCGCACGGCACGGATGGCGCGTTCCTCGACGCCCTGGCGGGAGTCGTACGGCGGGCGCTCCCCTGAGCCTGCCAGAGAGCCGCTCGCGTTCCCGAACGCAGCCCTGGTTGGACAACAAAAGGCGAGCCGCAAAAACGCCCGGTGCTCGCCCAAATAGTCCAACGAACTCGCGTGCTTCGTGCGAAAGTCAGTGAACGGGAGCGGCGCTGCGGGAGACTCGTGCGCTCGCAATCCGAGATCGGTGAGTAAGGGATGATGCGCAGCTGCGTCCAAGATGAAGTGAGCTCACTGCCACAGCAAGAGGGCGGCGCGCGGCGTTGGTTGCGCGTGTACTGGCGGATCACCTTGCTCTGCCTGCCCATGCTGCTCGGCGTCGGCTGCCCCTGTGTGCGCAACACGGTGAACGCGAGCCCGAACCTGCGCTGGTGGTTGTTCTCGAACTTCGGCGCCAGCCGCATGTGCCCCGAGATGCTGAAGCGCGGCGCCTCGCTGAAGCTGTCTCCCAACGGCAACGTGATCGGGCGTTTCTTTCCCACCAGCTGCACGCAGAGCATCGACGATCAGAACCACACGCTGACGGTGCACTTCGGCGGAACCGGCTATGCCTGGACCCCCGTGGCCGGCCGCATTGGCTTCAGCGTGGAAGCCTCCGTCGAGTATCGACCCGACTTCTACATGGCCGAAGACGCGGTGTACGTCTGGGCAAAGACCAATCGCATCGTCTACGGGCCCAACTTCCAGGTCGGCGCCATCGAGAACAAGTTCGTCGACATCGCCAACAAGACTCCGGTCGGCTACCTCGCCAGCACGTTTGGTAGCCAGGTCGTGCAGAGTCAGCTGTCGAGCGGTTTCACCGTCGTACACACAGATGAAGGGGATGAGTTCGCGCTCGGGATCCTGCAGCCTCCCGCGCGCCCGAAGAAGCCCTTCGACACCTCCGAAGGGGACCGCTACGTCTTCGCCAACGAGACGACGGAGATCCGGAATAACCAGGTGGATTTCCTGGGGCCGTTCGAAGTCGCCGATTCGGATCAGGCGATCTTTCTGCGGATGAAGCTCACAGGGCTGCCAGTGGATGTGCTGATCTACCCGCGGGGCGTTGGGGATCTGTGGCGCGACGGAATGCAGCGGGGCGCCGAGGCACCCCCCGCACAGCAACCACTGGTGAGCTTCGTGCTGCAGCCGAACGTCGAGTTCCGACAGAAGTTCAAGCTGCCCCAGGGGCAATACTACGTGGTGATCGACAACTCGAACCGCGTTGGCTCGGTCAGCCCACCTTGGAACCCCCTGGGCATGGTGGGTGGCAACGCCGCCATCGTCTCCTACACGTCCGAGCTGGGTGAGGACGACGACGACTTCTAGACGCACTCGAGGCTAGCAGTGTGCCCGAGCAAGTCGGGCGGCGTCAGTTCGCTGACTCACTCACGACGATGCTCTGAATGAGCCACGCGCCATCGGAGCGTCGGAGTTCGAAGTGCACCGTGCGCTCCTCCTTGCGAGGCTGCCCAGCGCGGTCCACCGCGGTGAGGTGACCAATACAGTCCGCCCTGGCGCCAACATTGCCGACTTCCACGTCGCAGTTCGAGAAGTCGATGTGTGCCGTACGGAATAAGTGACCGGTCTGGGTCGCGGCCTCCGCCAGCGCCTGACGCCCGTGTTTCAAGTTGGTCAGCTCGGGCACGCTGACTCGCACGTCCTGCTCCACCGTCTCCCGGAACTCGCCCTTGACGAAGGCCAGACGCGCGATGGGGTTGGTCTGATCCTCATCGACGGATACCGCGCGGGCAAAGCGACTCACCACGCCGCGAACCCGCTCTTCGTCCGACTCTTCGGTGAGCAGCGCGTAGCCGATCAGACCAATGCCCGAAGCACCAGCGACCAACGCGAGCAGGCGACGACGTTCCACGATGTCGGGGCGCTCGGCGCTTACGCGCGCCCCAGCTTGACGCGCCAATCCACCGGCAGATCGAGGAAGCCCTCGAGGCAGAGGAAATCATAGAGCGCATCACAGATCACTTCGCAGGTCTCGCTGAAGACGTGAGGATCGGTAAAGAACTTGATCGTCTCCTCCCGGATCTCGTCATCAGTCTTTTCCAGGCGGGCCATCAACGCGTCGCCACAGAAGTTGACCATCTGCTGCACGAACAGCCGTTCCCATTCCGCGCGAAAATAAGGAAAGCGATCCGCGTGTACCTTGTAGGTCACGCTGTTGGACTGGCGCGCAGTCTCTGCAGCGCGGATCGTCACCTTGGCCATCTGCTCGACGCGCGGCGGAAGGTGCTCGCGGAAGAAGTCGATCAGCACGCCCGTGTAGTCGCCCATCACGCGCTTCATCTCTGGGGAGCGACGCGACAGGAAGCCAACTTGTAGATCCCGCTCCATCTTCGCCAGCAGGTCGAAGGTCAGCTGCTTGATGTCATCATCGACGTAGTCGAAGCCCTCGAGCTCAGCGTTGATGCGGTTCTTGTAGCGAGACAGGACGTAATAGATCCCCTGCTCGGCGTGATAGATGGTCTTCTCCTTGTCACCGCGCGTCTTCTCGTGAAGCTCGCTCTCGAAGAACAGCTTCGCGACCCGGCGCCCGATGGTGTTCAGGTTCTGGGTGACGAGGCTGCTCTGCTCGTCCTTGGTGAAGACGCGCTGAAGCAGCGACGCGAGCAGCTCGATCTGCTCTTGCTCGATGCGCTCCGGAGCCTCCCGCTCCGTCGGATCGCTCTCGACGACCGCCTGCATCGCCTTGAGCTGAGCGACGACCTGAGCGGTCACTGCGTCGAGCTCGGGGCTGGTCTCCAGATCGCCTTTGTAGTGGATGATCCGAGCCTGCACCTGCTCGTTGCGCAGGCCGAGCGCCTCCAGAGTGAGCTGCTCCTTCGCGGAGTCGCTGAGTGGGCCGGGCGCGGAGGCCGGAGGCATCGGGTAGGCGCCCGAGGCTTCGCTGGTCTGACGCGGTGGCTTGGGCGGTGGCTTGGGCGGCGGCGCGGGACGACTCACAGTGGCCTCAGGATAGCCGGATCTGCCTGTCCTCGAGCAGTTTTGTGCGCCTGGCCGTGCAGGTTGGTTGGGGGAGAGGTGAGCCCGGGGCGACCGAAATGGCGCCGGGTGGGTGCGGCATATCGCAGCGTGTGTTCACTCTTCTCACCTCTCTGTAGACTCCTCAGTCAACTTCAAACGTCGCAGTGCTGGCGGGCCGCCGCTGTCTTCCACAGCGGGCCGGCTCGAACAGCTGCTTCAGCATCATGCATCCAGGGCGCCCTTATCGAACCGAGGTAGGACCTCGGCTCAGGGGGCGATCTTCAGAGGAGGACAGACTCAACATGGCTTCGATTCATCGCCGCTCGGCATCCCGCAGGATTGCTCAGATGGCTCCAGGGACCGAGCGAGCACCGCTCTTACGGCGAGGTGCGTGGAGCACGAGCCTCGTCGCGTTGGCGTTCGGCCTGAGCGCGTTCGGCGGCACGGGCTGCGCAGCGACTGCGAACGTGACCACGGATCAGCTCCCGCTCTCGCGCGTCGTCGTGTACCGCAACGGCGTCGGCTACTTCGAACGCGCGGGGGAGGTAGAGAGCGACGAGGTGCGCTTCAAGATGAAGCAGCGCATGGTGGGCGACTTCCTCGCGACGCTCGCGATCGTCGAGCATGGGGGCAGCTCCGTGCGCTCCGCATCCTTCCCCTTGGAGATCGAGGACGAGGAAGAGCCGCCGCGGGGCGATCCGCGGCTCTACTCGATGCTCAAGCCGCTTCCTCCGACGCCGGAGCCATCCAAGACGGCGAAGGATCTCAGGGACGTCGTGCTCCACCTGGACGGCCAGCGCCACACCCTCGCGGTCGGCTACGTCGCGGAGACTCCGGTGTGGCGCCCCAGCTATCGTCTGGTGGTCCAGGAGGACGGGAGCGCCGATCTCCAGGCCTGGGGGATCGTACAGAACCTGTCAGGTGAAGACTGGGCCCAGGTCAAGCTGGTGCTGGTCGCAGGCGCTCCACTGGCGTTCGAGTCCACACTCGGCGACCCCGTGATACCGGCCCGACCCATCGTCACCGACCAAGGAGAGGTGATCGCCGCCGTGCCCGAAGGGCTCACCACGCTGTCCACGGAGCCCCCTCCGCCCCCCGAAGCGGAGCCCATGCCGATGGAGGAGAAAGCCGCCGAAGGCTACGGCTACGACATGGACGACGACCCCGGGGACGCGCCGGCGCCGATGGGGGGCGCGGGTCGAGCCTCCGGCAGGCGGATCTCAAAGTCCTCACCGAAGCCCGCTCGGATAGCAGCAGCGACTGGCTCCAGAGCTGCGGACAAGAAGGACAAGGGCAAGGTTTCGATGGCAGAGCGCCGCCGCCTCGCCCTGGAGGAGGCCCAACAGGCGGGGTTGAGCGGCCCGCGCAATGTGAGCGCGTTGGCTGCTGTAGCGGTCGACACGGGGACCACCCGCTACGCAATCCCCAATCCAGTCACCGTGCCCAACGAGAGCGCGACCATGGTGCTCTTGGTCGCCAAGAAGGTGCGCGGGGAGGCCATGTTCCTGTTCTCCCCCGATGGAGGTGTCCCCGAGTCCAGCTCCCATCCTTTCCGCGTGGCAAGATTCTCCAACGACACGAAGGGTCTGTTGGAGCGCGGTCCAATCGCGGTCTTCCAGGCGGGCTCCTTCCTGGGCCAAGGGATGGTCGAGCCGCTGCCTCCAAAGGCGTCGGCCACGGTGCCATTCGCCCTCGAGCGGAGCCTGCTCATCAGCTCGGACCTCAAGGTCGATCGACGCCACTCTCGGCTCTACAAGATCGAGAACGGTCAGATCATGATCGAGCGGGACGTGGTCTACGAGACCACCTACAGCGTGAAGAACGGCGGCGGTGAGCCGGCCAAGCTGCTAGTCAAGCACCCACGCCGCGGCAGCAGCACCCTCTTCGAGCCGCCGAAAGGCACCGAGGACAACGTGGATCACGCGCTGGTACCCCTCAACGTGAAGCCCCACAGCGACGGCAAGCTGCTGGTCGAAGAGCGCCAGCCATCCCAGGAGTGGACGGGCTGGACCAGCGACCTGGCGCGCGAAGCGATCGAAGCCTTCCTCAAGGATCCTCCCAAGGAAATCGAGCGAGACCGGGTGGAGCGACTGCGCAAGGCCTGGGAGATCCGCGGCAAGCTGAAGACGCTCGAGGACGAGCAGAACAAGCTATCCCTGGAGCGCAATGAGCTCGAGCGCTTTGCTCGGGAGG
>JAUILJ010000278.1 GCA_030433055.1 Polyangia bacterium | reverse complement strand
AGCGATCTTCTCTCGATCAGCCAGGCCAGGCGCTCGAGCGTCACCCAGAGCCCCACCCCGGCGAACAAGCAGATGAACGGATATGCCTGGATCCAGTGCTTGGTGCCACCAAAGATCGGCGTATCTGACTTTACCCAAGGTCCGTAACTCACGAGCACACAGCAGGCCCACAGCGCGAAGGTCGCAAAGTGGGGAGCTGAGCCCCCAGACGGTTTGCGACGCAGCCAGCGTACGGCTTCGAGGAGCGGCCTCCTGAACGCCACCACGAGCCCCACGGCGAACAGCGTCAGGGTGATCGTTGGCACCGTCGCCAGAGTCATCACCGGGGCGTATCCTCGGGGCATCGGAGGCTGCCAGTAGGTGTGCCCCAGAAACTCCATGTTGTAGTAGTCGTGGTGCAGGTGGAACTTGGCGTAGCCTCGCAGGCGCTCCGCGGTGTGACGCCAGATCCAGGGCCAGGTGGCGTAGAACACCGCCGGCCCGATGGTGGCCATGCAGAGCCAGGCCTTGAGTGCTCCGCGACGTCCTTCCAGGGGTCGCCTCCAGAACTTGAGCGAGCCAAGCAGCAGCAGATGCGGCGCGAGTGCGAACGGGAGCAACCACGAGTTGTGCTTGGTGTTGAGGAGCAGCCCGTAGAGCACACCCGTCAAGATCGCTGCGCTCCAGCGCCCACTCTGGGTGGTGCGCCAGTAGGCGTAGGTGGTGATGAGCCACATGCTCAGCACCGGCATGTCGAAGCAGTCGAGGTGGGAGTGGTAGAAAACGCGCGGCATCGCGCCGAGCAACACCGCCGCCGCGAGGGCGCAGAGCCGCCCTCGAAAATCTGTACCGAGGATGCGGCGCGCCCACAGGTAGACGATCGAGAGCGCCCCCCCGCTCAGCACCATCGCCGGGAATCGGAACGCGGTACCTTCCTCGGCAAACCATTTCCACTTGGCAAATAGATAGGTATGGGAGAGCGCGAACAGGCTCTTGATGAACGCAGGGTGCTCGCTGTTGGCGCGCCAGTATCGGTCGACGACCTCGGGTTCCATCGCTTGCTTGGGCGTACTGAGGAGGATCTCGAACCAGTGCGCGTAGCTCTTGGAAGCCTGGAAGTAGAAGCCCTCGTCCCGGGCATAGCCCAGGTTCTTGACGGTCGAGAGCAAGATGGCGACGTACGCCGCGCCGAGGCCCAGGGCGATGACCCAGTCGGTGACGCGCGCACGCCTCGAGAGGTCGCAGCGCGCGGCGGCAGCGGAGGCGCTGGGCGCTGCGCTCATCGGGTGTCCGCCTGAAAGCAGAAGTAGCGTTCACGGTAGTGACTGGAGGACACCTCGAACTCCACGTCCTCGGTGCGCCCCGCGTAAGTGCCCAGGGGGAACTCGAAGCCACGCCAGCCCTGACCATCGCGGTGCTCGAAGCGCCCGACTTCTTGCCCCGCCACTCTCACCTTGAGCACGATGGGCGGACCGTTGTAGCCACGCTCGAGCACCCAGGGCAGCTCACCGTAGCCACGTATGACGTTTCCGAGAGGTACCTCTCGAAACGTGACCCCGATTGGCCCCATGGGTGTCGGTGGTGCCCAGATGCAGCGCTTGGGACGGTACTCGTTGCTGTCGTCGATGACCGTGATCCCGATGAAGTAGGCTTCGCCTCCGGGGCACTGAAAGCGGGTCCTGGGGTATGTCGGCGGTCCACCGAGGCCGCCACTATTCACCCTGGCGTTGAAATTGTAGGGACAGAGTGTGCGTTGCTCTCGGCCCAGTTTTGGGTCATAGGTGTAGGCCTCGACTCGCTTCGGATTCATTTCCTCAAGGAAGTCAAACTTGACCGAAGCCGGGCTTGGGTTCTCGTGTATCAAGAGCTCGAACGGGCCTACCCTTCTCCGCTCCAAGATCGGCCAGGAGGCAAGTTCATCACTGGTCTCTCCCAGCGACGAGATCTCGATGGCGCGCTGATATGCGCTGGAGTCGGCACGAGCCACGCCCGCCAGGGGCATGAGGGCGTCTCCCAGCGCCCGGCGGGCGTTGGGCCCCTGCCACTCGGGGGACGCGATCACCAGATCGCCCGGCCGCTTGAGTTCCTTCACTGGGCCTGCGACGGCCTCCCACTCTGACCCGCTCGGCGCACGATGGCTGACCCAGAGCTGCGCTCCAAGCTCCCATAGCCCAAGCAGCGGCACCGCCAGCCACACGAATCGCCAGCGTGTGTCAGCGCGGGCTCGGACAGCTTCCGGGGGCTGGGTTTGCACCTCGGACGGGGACGCGCTGGGCGCGGGTGACGACTCGGGCGGCTGCTCCGGTGGTGCTTCCCGCGGCTCGCTCATCGGGCGGAGCCTGCCACAAATGCCAGACGTTTTGCGCGTGGAACCCACGCTAAAACGCCGAGGCGAGAGCGGTACGACAGACAGGATGAGCGGCCTTGGAGTAAAAGGCCGCAATGCTCGGGCGATGGCTTCTCCAGCGGTGGCGCGCAGTGCGGGAGCGGCCCATGGCGAACCTGGTAGGCGCCACCGCCATCGCCCTCACGTTGTACGTGCTCGGCTACCCCCTGCTGGTGACCCGCTACCCGCCGCTGACCGACCTCCCGTTTCACGCCGCCCAGACCAGTATCCTGCGCCACTACTGGGACCCCAGCTACCACTTCCACGAACAGTTCACGCTGCACCCCATCGAGGTGCCGTACATATCGATGTACGCGCTCGGTGCGGTACTGGCGGTGCTGGTCCCCATCACCACCGCCTCGAAGCTGATGGCGCTGCTGATGCTCGGGATGCTGCCGGCGGGCCTGGCGGTGCTGTTCTGGGGGATGAAGAAGAGCCCGCTCTGGGGGCTGGTTGGCGTGGTGTTCGCGTGGAGCAACCTGACCTACTGGGGCTTTCTGAACTACATGGGGGCGATTGGCCTGTACGCGATGAGCGTCGGCCTGGCGTTACGGGCGCTCGATGCACCCTCGCGGAAACGCAGCATGGCCCTCGCCACGTGCATCACGGCGGTCTACCTCACCCACGTGTTCAGGCTGCCTTTCACCTTGCTCTCGGTGGCAGGTACTGCCGTCGTCATGTACCCCGCCACGCGACGCATCAGACCGGTCGTGTTACCGCTGCTCTGGGGATGCGGGCTGCTCGCCCTCTACGCCTTCGTGCGGCCGAAGGACGACAGCGTCGGGAAACTCGATTTCAGTATCCATACGGAACGAATGCAGGAGGTGCAACAGCACCTCTGGAGTGACTACGTTGGCGCTGCGGGCAAGCTGGAGATGGCGCGCGTCGATGGCGTGCTTTCAGCCGTTCTGGTGGCGCTTGTCGTGGCGAGCGTCATGTTTTGGTGGCAAGGCCGCCTCAGGCACCGCAGCGCCCGCGAACGCTGGTGGGGGTTCGGTGTCACGCTCCTGCCTCTGCTCTTCGCCGGCGGCTACCTCCTGACCTACCTGATGCTGCCGATGCGCATCGGTGTGTGGTGGTACGTATACCCGCGAGAGATCACGGCTTGCGCCTTCATCTTGCTGGGTGTGTTGCCCGATATGCCGAGGCAGTGGCCCTACCGGCTGGCCTTCGTGCTCGGTCTAGGCCTGTTCGTTGGCCGCTTTGGCCTGTTCGTCGCGGAGCAGTTCCATGCCTTCGATCGCAGCACCCAGGACTTCCAGCGCGTGGTCCAGCACGTACCGCGAGCGCCGAGGCTGCTCTATCTGGTGTTCGACCACTCAGGGTCCAGCAAGCGGAACACGCCGTACATCCATCTGCCAGCCTGGGTCCAGGCGGAGAAGGGCGGCTGGCTCTCCTTCCACATGGTCGGCTTCAACCACAGCCCAATTCGTTACCGTAAGGATACAGATCCGGCACGGTACGACGGCCGAGGCGTGATCCCCCCGGCCGTTCCGGATCGCTGGGAGTGGACTCCCCAGCGCTTCCGCCTGCAGACCCACGGAGCGTTCTTCGATTGGTTCCTGGTACGACAACGCCAGGATCCATCACGCCTGTTCGCGGCGGATCGCAGCATCCACCTGGTTGACCATGAGGGCAGCTGGTGGCTGTTTCAGCGCGAGAAAAGCGAACCGAGCGGTCAGCGATAAACGTCTCAGCGAATGCGTCTCGCCCCCCCTGACCGAGCCGTGAATTGCAGGATTGAAACGCCCAAATGCTAGCGAACGCTAGCCGCCCCCCGCACACGCGGAAAGTTCGGGCCCCAAGCGCCCAGGCGGTTCCGCCAACCAGCTAAATTTGCGGCAGTATTTTCCGGCTTTCAGGTCTGAAAGGACTGGGTCGCAAATTCGACCAACCGACCGAGCCGTAGCTAAACATTGGGGCTAAATGCTCGAATAATCGAATATTTAGGGAACTCACCCCTGAGGATGAACGCGCGGCACCGAGGCACCACGCAGCCGCGCGACGCCCCACCAAGTCGTTGAAATTCCGTCACTCAAATAGGTGAGTTTGGGGCGCGAGTGACGCACACGGGCGCAACGCCCCAAGTCTTTCAACTTTGAAACGTAGCGCCGCGATAACTGCGCGAAACCGCGTCTTCTGTGGCTGGCACGAGGCGTGCTTAGGTCGAGCCCAGGTGGTGGCTAGAGGCAACCCCCCCTCCGCCCGGCTACTGCCGTCTACTCATCACAGCCTACCTGCTGACCCCCCTCCGGCTCGAGGCTGTGACCCTTTCGCTCCCCGGCTCGTTCCCCCCCCTCCGAGCCGGGGAGCCCTCTTTTTGTCGTCCGGCAAGCGCGCTCAGCGTCGTCGCATCTGGAAGGTGTAGAGCTGAAGCAGCTGCTGGAGCCGATTGAGTTCCTTCGCCGCTCCAGCGTCCTCCCCCACGGGCCAGAGGTCACGCTGCTCGAGGAAGTCTTCGCGCCAGTCCCAGGCCGAGTACTCGCCGTGATCGCGGTCGAGGAGCACGCTGAACCGCTCGTCCCGCGCCACCACGAGCTTCAAGGGCTCCCTGTGACGTACCTGCTGCTCCGGGACGAAATACTGGTGGAAGAGCACCCGAGGCTCCGGCGCTTGCCCTCGTAGCTCCGGTACGAGGCTCGTACCCCTCAGCGCCGCCCTGGGCTTGAGCCCCACGAGGTTTGCCAAGGTGGGCAGGATGTCGAGAGTCGAGCAGAGCGTCTGGACACGGTGCGGCTTCAGCGTGCGATGCCGCCACATCATCGGCACGTGAAGCACGACGCTGCTCAGATCGTGCCCATAGCCGTACTTGGCGTGACGAGGCTTGTCGAATCCGACTCCGTGATCCGCCGTCACGATCACCAGCGTGTTGGGGCCCAGGCGCTCGTCGATGGCGTCGAGCAACCGCCCCAGGTGGCGGTCCACCAAGGTGACCTCGGCGTCGTAGCGCGACTCTTCCGTGTCCCCGTACACCGGCACGCTGGCTGGCTGATCGTGGGGCCAGTGAGCGTCGTAGAAATGGGTCCAGAGAAACAGCGGCTGATGGTGATCCCAGGCGTTCGCGTCGATGGGTTGCTCTGCCTCGGAGTCCCGTGGCGTGAACACCGCGATCGCCGCGTCCGTCACCTGCTCCGCGTTGTGGGGCACGCTGCTGTTGAGCACGTTGGACGGAGTACCGTCGATGCTCTTGAAGCCCTGGGTGAGGCCGCGCCAGTTCGAAGGCAGGAAGTAGCGCTCCGGGAGCACGGCGGCAGTGTGATAGCCGCGAGCCTGGAACAACTCCGCCAGGGTCTGGTTCTCCGGCATGATCTCGTACGGAAATCGGCCCCGAAGGCGCCGCTTGATCTCGGAGTCGTACTGGGACGTGAACAACGCCGGCATGGACAAACGCGTCGAGGGGCCCTGGGCAAAGCACGCGTGAAACGAGACGCTCTCGGCATCGAGCTTGCTCAGGCGCGGCGCGATGTCCTTCAGCTCGCCATGCTGGTTCGCGCCAAACGCGGCGATGTGGCTCGGCGCCAGCGCGTCCACGCTGATCAGCACCACATTGGGCCGATCGGGGAACGCCGCAGGGCGCTTGAAATCGAAGCGGCCGCGGAAATCACCTGCCAGCTTGGGGTCCAGATCCTCGCCGTCGCAGTTCTCATCGATGCCATTGCCGGGCACGTCAATGGCGCCGGGATAGCGTTTGCCGTCGAAGGGCGCACAGTCCCCACCACCGAAGCCGAACGCGATCCCATCGCGATCCGGGTCCATCACCTGTGCGACTACCAGGGATCCGAGCTGACCCAGGTTCAGGCCCGCCCCGAGCGCCTGACGTGTGAGGGCCTGGGCCTGCTGGACGCGGAACCCCGAGAATGCAGAGGCAACGAGACACCCAACGCACAGAACGCCCAGCACCCAGCCGGGCCAACGTCGGACACGGGTCAGCCGGCCATGAATCCACACGGCAATTCCTGCGAGCAAGAGGGCCAGCGCCGGCGCCAAGACCGCAGCCCACGGGAGATGAGAGAGCACCCCCCAGGAGACGATCAGCAGCGCGACCCCTGTGCATACTGCCAACCCAAACAGCACGAGCAAGTTGTGCCACACGTGGCTCACCAGCCAGCGCGCCCCGGGCACGCGAGCCCACAACCCAAGCCAGAACGAGCTCAGGCGACGGAGTAAGGGCAGCAGCAACGCTGCCCCCACGCCGAGCCCCAGGACGATCGCGAGGAGCACCAGGGCGAAGTTGATGGGACGAGCGATGGCGAGCACCAACCCTGGCGTGATGGCGACGAACGCAGCTCCGAAGAGCGACATGGCCAAGAGGCGGCTGTAGAACGTCGCCAGCCGGCCACGCTGCTCCTCACCCGATCCCGAGACGAGCCAAGATTTGATCCGCGAGGCAACGCCTCGAACGACAGCTGCCGAGCTCTGGGCGCCGATCGACCAGGCCCAGAGCGCGGCGATGGCGCTGCCCAACAGCAGCGCCGCCAACAGAGCGCAGAACAGTCCGCCGGGCACGCCACGCCAGAACGCGGGGCCACCGCCCGCTGGTACCACGGACAGCAGCAGCCAGGCCTCGTCACAAAGCCACGACCAAAATCCCAGCCAGAGCCAGAACCGAAGCACCCGCCAGAAGGCTCTACGGCGGGTAAAACGCATCGAGGCAGGAGAAGTCGCGGTCACCTGGCCCAGCAATATCAGCAAAGCCGCTGGGGACGCACGAAACGGACGCACCGCCCCCGAAACGCCCTGCACCGGTCGCGCCCCAAAGCGCTGCTTCACCCGCGACTCCGCCGCGGAACCGCGGTAAGCACAGAGCGTGACTTCGCGCCCCCTGGACCCCTGGCGACAAGGCCGTGCTGTGGTGATCGGAGCCTGCTATCTGGCCGGCGCACTCGGCACCGTTTGCTACGGCGAGTACGCCTCGACCAGGCCTGCTCCGACGGAGCAGGTGGAGGTCGAGGTTGGCGGCGACGCACAGCAAGACAGCAAGCCCAGCGTCGGCCCGGTCAGGCAGAACGCGTTTCAGGTTCCGCCCCCCAAGGAACCAGCGGGCTCCGTCACGCTGCGGCTGTATGAAGCTCCGCTGCCGAACGGTGTCACCATGACCCAGATCGGCGCCGTGGAAGAACCCGCGAACGTGGACACCGACAGCGTCGCTCCACCGGCACAGCGTGCGTCCACCGCCGAGCCTGCCTCCGTGCTCGCGACCTCGAACGTCGTGTACGACTTGAAGGCCTTCCAGCGCAAGGCGAGCGAGTACGTGGTCGCGGTGCGAGGTCGCTGCGCCAAGGCGCCGGGCACGCCGAGCTGTCGCCTGCGACTCACGCTCAACGGTGGCGACCTGACCGTGATGTCCTTCAGCGACAGCTTGAGCGTGCAGTCGAGGGTCATCCGCTCCGCCCAATTGAATCCGCAAGGTAACACTATCGGGCTGGTGTCGATGGGTGACTCGGCGCTCGAGCTGACTCACCTGAGCCTCATGCCCCTGGGGTACAGCGCTGAGCTGAACATCGGCACGCCCAGCGCTCGTCCTTACCTGGTCAGCGGCTTCTACGACGATGAAGCCGACGGGAACCGCCGCGCGGCCTGGAGCTCTGGGGAGCGTTCGGTGATCGCGATCGCGATCGCCCCGCAAGCCGCCAACCAGTACGAGGTGCGAATCACGGGCCACGCGATCGAAGCACTGGCGCCGCTGAACGTGGAGGCGCGGCTCAACGGCAAACCGCTGGGCGTACAGAAGTTCGGCGCGGGCTGGGGCTACTACACGTATCAGGTGCCGGCTGGAGTCTTGCAGAAGGGCACGAACCTGCTCGAGCTGAGCTACCCCACCAGCGTGCGGCCAGCGGAGACGGATCCAGGCTCAGGCGATGAGCGCGAGCTCGCGGTGCGCCTGGAGAAGGTCTGGGTGACGCCCAAGGACCGCGCGAAGGTCGTGCCCAACTGAGCGGGGGCTTGACCGCCACCGAGGCCCCACTAGTGTCCCTGGACCCTCGTGTCTGATTCCGCGCGCGACAAACACAAGACGTTGGGTGCCGGCTGCCTGGTCGTCACGCCGACCTACAACGAGCGCTACAATTTACCCATCTTCGTGCAGGCGGTGTTCGGTGTTGCACCGGCGGCGCACGTGCTGGTGGTCGACGACGCATCTCCCGATGGCACGGGCGAAGTGGCGGACGAGATCGCCGCGCGGGACGAGCGGGTCTCCGTGTTGCATCGTCCCGAGAAGTCGGGCCTCGGAACCGCGTACCTCGAAGCGTTTCGTCTGGGGCTCGGGAACCCAGCCTACCGCGCGTTCTTCGAGATGGACGCCGACTTGAGCCACGACCCTAACTACATCCCCAGCTTCCTGAACGCCCTGGATGAAGGCGCGGATGTCGTGATCGGCTCGCGCAACATCAGCGGCGGCGGCGTCGAGGGTTGGGGGTTAGGGCGCCACGTGCTGTCAAA
>JAUILJ010000277.1 GCA_030433055.1 Polyangia bacterium | reverse complement strand
CGCTGGAGGTGACCTGGAGCTGCCGCAGGTTGCTCAGCTTGTCCAGCATGTGCCGCCCGGCCCGCTCGACCTCACGATAATCGAGCCGCAACCCACGCGTGAACGCCAGCGAGCTGATGCTCGGCATGTGCGCGTGCTTGAGGCCGTGCTGTTTCACCATGTGAAGCAAATGCTGTCGCATGCCGAGTTCGTTGTGTGGAGCGCTGGCCACGAAGATGCTGGCGCTCGCCTCTGCGAGGGAAGCTTCGAGCGCGTTGGGTAGCAACTTGAACGGGCGGACGCCGTGCTCCGCCAGGCGAAACCAGGTCACCTGGCAACCCAGGTTGCGTGCGACTCGGGCGATCGCCTCGGCGACGTTGGGCACTGCGTGATCGCTGACCACGACCAGTCGATCGTTCGCGTTGAGATCGAGGCAGCTGGTGAGCAGCACGCGGGCAGCGCGCTCCACCTCCTCGAGTTGTCCGGATTCACCGAGTTGAGTCATCGTGAGTTACTCTTGAGTCTACGCTGAAACAGCCGGTTCACCAGCGTGGCGAGCACGAGGCTCAGGATTACCAGCAGCGCGACCAGCCACCAGGTTCCCATACTGGAAGCAGGCGCGAGCGCGAACATTTCCACCAGGCCAAGCGCGATCAGGTGCGCGATGTAGGCGATGAGCGCATGTTCGCCCAACGCGGTCAGGACGTACGGTCTGTGGCCAATGATCGATTTCGCTTCTGCGGGTGGTCCTTCGCTGCGTCCATGGATGGCGCTGCGTTCTGGACCGTCGCTGTGTCCTGGTGCGTGGCTGTGTCCCCGTGCGTCGCTGTGGCGTGGATTGAACAGCGCATGAAGTAGTTGATGTGTAAACCAAATCGCCAACATGCAGCCCAACAGGCCAAGCGTGGTGTGATTCCAGAATCCAGCAGACATCCACTTGGCTGGCAGCTTCAGGCCGTTTTCGAGCCAGAACAGCGCTGCGAGGTCGCCGTAGTCTCGGTAGTGGCTGATGAACGTGTCTGTCCACGGCGCCTCGATCCCGCCGCTGAACCATTCGAACCCGCCCACGACCAAACAGACGACCAACCATGGACTTCGCAGCGTGCTCGCGCCCAGTGGTCCACCCCGTGCGGGCGTCGCGACACTGGAGTTGACACTCAGGCGCGCTCTCGAAAACGTGAGCGCCAGCTGCGGCGCGCTCAGCATCCCCAAGAGTGATGCGGCTAACAGCGGAAACGTGCCGCCGGGCCCAGCGTTGAGCCCCGAGACTCCCAGCTTCGCCTGGTGGAGCGCCGTCGTGACCAGCAGAATCAGGGCGCACAACGGCCAAGCGAGGCGTCTCGCCCCCGAACCCGTGAGCAGAGACGCGCACGCCGCGATCGCCGCTGCGATCACTGCGAGAATCCCGGAGGAAACAAACGTCGCGGGCCACTGCAGGCCGAACTGCGGGAGGCACAGACCGACACTCAGCAGGTATAGCCAAGCGGCGCGACGAAACATTCGCCGCCGCCAGCGTCGCGCGAGCGAGGGACGCTCGGTGCCGCCTGTCCGAGTCAGCGCGCCGCTCCACGACAGCACGAGGCTGTAGCCCACGAGGTACAAGAACGAAGCCGCAATGTACGGCTCTACGAACATCAACAAGCGCAGGCTAGCGTCGGCGCCGCGCTCAATGACGCCGTCGCCGTGCCCGGTCTGGATGCGGCGCGCGTGCACCGCGAACATCATCACCACGACCACGCCTCGGAAGATGTCCACCGCGACGTCGCTGCGACCTCGAGACGTGTCAGCCACTGACCGCCTCGCTCGCGCGCTGGGTTGCCCTGACCAACAACAGCCCCGCGCACACGATCAGCGCTCCGCCCAACCAGACGCTCGCTCCAGGTACCGTGCGGAAAATGATGAGGTCGCTCGTGACCCCCCAGAGCGGAGCCACATAAGATGCCGCTGCGACGGTGGACGCCTTCTCCACGGCGTACGCTTGAGTCATCAGCGCCTGACCGATGGTCGCGGCGACCCCGATCCCGCACAGGTGCGGAACCAGGTGCAGCGGCGGAACCGGCAGACGGTGGTGCTGACCGAGCAAGACGGCGACGGACAGTCCGAGCACGCCCAGCTGAAACCACAGCACGATGTTGCTCGCGCGCTCCGTGCGCCCGAGCGCACGCACGGCGAGGTGTGCGCCTGCGGAGGTCGCGGTGCCGACCAACGCAGCGATGGCGTAGCCAGAGCCCAGAGAGAGCTCTGGGCCCAGCACCAGTGCGGAGCCGCAGATCCCGGCAATCAATGCCAGCCAGATCCCGCCACTCGAGCGTTCCTTGGCGCCCAGTACCCAGGGCGCGAGTACGGCGATCAGGATTGGCTGGAGTTTCTGGATGATGGAGAGGTCCGCGACGCTGAGCCCTCGGGCGGCGATGTAGAACGACGACATCGCGCAGAACCCGATGACGACACGCAGCGTGAGCAACGCCTTGCGCTGCACGCGAAACAAGCCCCGGAGGCCACCAGGGTGGCTCTTCCAAACGAGCAGCACCGCCAGCGGCACCGACGTGGCCGCGCGCCAGCACATGACCTCGAAGGCGGGCAGCTCGCGGCGGGCCAGCTTCACCAGGCTCAGCATGGCTGCGAACGCGATGGTCGAGAGCACCATCAACGTGATCCCGCGTCGATACAGCGGACGCGTCAGTGCGCGCGACTCATTCGAGTCGCCACCTAGCGCCCCGGTCGCGGGGGCGTCCGAAGCTGTGTCCCGTCGTCCAGTCACCCGGAGGCATCCGTAGCACTTTTTGGCCGTGAACTGGCTTGCCAGCGCGCAGGTGCTGGGGAATGGTCCCGCCCATGCGACAGTCCAAGCTTGCCTCTGCCAGCGCTTCGCGTAGGCCTCCTCCGACGTCCGCCCGCTGGGCGCTTGGGTTTGCACTCGTCGCCTGTGCTTGCACCCCGAGCAGCGTCACCACCCAGCCTTCGGAGCCTCCGGCCATGTCCGCTATGCCATCTGCCTCGCCTGCTACCCCTGCCAGCCCCGAGCTCCCCACTGCTCAAGTCGATCCCGTCGCAGAGGGGATGACCGCGAAGGGTGTGGTCGAACTCTGCGACCGGCACTTGCGTCGCTCCAAGAAGCTGCTCGATGCCGTGAAAGCGATCCCTGCGGAAACGGAGCTCACCTGGGACAACACGCTGGCCAACGTGGACCAGATCTCGCTCGAGCTCAGCGTGGGTGCTGGCTTCCCCGATCTGATGAACGTGGGGCACCCCGACAAGGCCGTGCGTGAAGCGGCCGGTGAGTGTCGTCCCAAGGTGGATGAGTTCTACACGGACATGATGCTGGACGCGCAGTTCGCCGGTGTCATCCGCCGCTTCGCCGACAAGCATCCCGCCCTCGAGGGCACTCGCAAGCGCCTGCTCGAGGAGCTGCTGCGTGACTTCAAGCGCAACGGTTTGTTCTTGCCCAAGGCCGAGCAAGACGAACTCAGGAAGTTGAATGAAGAGCTGACCAAGCTCAGCCAAGACTTCGGCACCAACCTGAGCGAGGCGAAGGGCTCGATCAAGGTGAAGCCGGAGCAGCTGAAGGGCTTGCCCGAGAGCTTCATCGAGCAGCACAAGCCGGGCGCCGATGGACTGGTAGAGCTGACCACCGACTACCCGGACTACTTCCCCGTCATCACCTACGCGGACGACCGCAGTGTCGCCAAGGACCTGACGTTCGAGTTCGATAACCGCGCGGCAAAGGCCAACGTGCCGATCTTGGAGCGCGTGCTGGTGCTGCGGGAGAAGAAGGCGAAGCTGCTCGGGTACGACACGTGGGCGGACTACGCGATCGAACCGCGCATGGCGAAGTCCGCGGCCAAGGTGCAGGAGTTCCTGGCCAACGCCGCGAAGACCGTCGCGAAGCCGGGTAAGCGCGAGTACGCGGAGCTGCTCGCCGAGTGGCACAAGCTCGGGGGCAAGGGCAACGTGGTGCCCAATCACGACCGGCTCTACCTCGTGGGCCGCCTGGCCAACAAGAAGTACGGCTTCGACGCCAAGGTACTGTCGAACTATTTCGAGGTCGAGTCGGTGGCGAAGGGTCTGTTCACCATCCTCTCCAAGCTGTACGGCATCGAGTTCAAGGAGATCGCTCCCAGCAAGGGCGCGGCCGACGGGGGCGACGCTGGGCCCAACGCCGTCTGGCACGAGGATGTGCGGATCCTCGAGGTAATGGATCACGGCAAGAAGCTGGGGCGCATTTACCTCGATTTGTACCCGCGGGACGGCAAGTACAAGCACGCGGCGATGTTCGAGATCCGCGGCGGCAAGCGCATGGAGGATGGCAGCTACGTCACGCCGATCTCCGCCCTGGTGTGCAACTTCCCGAAGAGCGAGCCGGGTCAGCCTGGGCTGATGACCCACGATCAGGTCACGACGTTCTTCCACGAGTTCGGTCACGCGCTACATCACGTGCTGACGCAGCAAGAGCTGGCGACCTACTCCGGAACCAACACCGTGCGGGATTTCGTGGAGGCGCCGTCGCAGATGCTCGAAGAGTGGGCCTGGCGTCGGGAGACGTTGGACCTCTTCGCAAAGCACTACGAGACAGGGGAGAAGATCCCGGACAAGCTGTTCAACGCGATGACCAAGAGCCGGTCATTCGGTTTCGCGCTGCATACCCAACGGCAGATCTCTCTGGCGACGCTCGACTTCGAGTACCACCACCGTCCGGTTCCCGTGGATACCGACAAGGTGTTCACCGAGGTGATGAAGAAGACGCAGAGCTTCGGTTACCTCCCGGAAACACACTTCCAGGCGACGTTCGGCCACCTGATGGGCTACGATGCGGGCTACTACGGCTACCAGTGGGCGCTCGCGATCGCGCGTGACGTGCTGACGCGCTTCCAGAAGGAAGGCTTCATGAACGCCAAGGTCGCCAGCGACTGGCGCAAGCTAGTGCTGTCACGTGGGGCAGGGCCTGACGAGAACGAGCTGGTGCACGACTTCCTGGGCCGAGAGACGAACCTCGACGCCTACGCTGCCTTCCTCTCGGGGGCTGATGGATCGGGAAAATAGCGAAGCCGCGCCCGGAGAGAGCGCGGGCGCCACTGAGGCCGAGGAGGCACGATCCAGCGAACCCGGTGAGGAGGTCGCGTCGCATGAGCCCCGGGTGGTGCGTGCCGGACCACAACCCGAGCAGCAGTTGCCCAGCGCCGAGCTCGGCCGCGTGGAGCTGGGCATTGGTCTCGCCACCTTGCTGGGCTGCTGCGCCTACGGGCTGCTCCACCAGCTGAGCTCGTGGGTCTCGCCCTCCTGGCTCTGGCTGGTCGCGCCGCTCGCGGCGTTGGGCGTCGCGTTCTGGCGCGGGCGCGATGACGCGACCAAGCTCTGGTACGGCTGGCTTCTACTGCCGGTCATTTTCCTGGGGTACGCGTTCCAGCAGCACTCCCGCGCCCTGGGCGTCGTGGGCGGGCTGGACGACATCTCACAGATGGTGATCGGCTACTGGGAGGCCGCCGCGGACTCCCGCGCGGTGCTGTTGATCGGTGCTGGCGTGGCGGCGATCGGAGCCCTGGGGCTCGAGCTGATCGGGTCGCGGGTGCACGCCCGGCGGGAGCTCCCTGTCTCTCCGCAGGCGTGGGTCGCGCTGCTGACCTGGGCGGTGTCCTTGGTGTTCGGCCGGGTGATGCTCGGGCTCAGCTGGAACGTGGAGGACCTGCTAGCGATAGGCAGTGTTCTGTCTTTGGCGCTACTGCTGCGTCGCGGCGCGGCGCTGGGCTTCGCCGTCTGGGTGCCGTTGGTGTTCGTGGTGACATCCTGGCTCCGTACGGAAGTAAGTGTTCCGCTGTTCAACGCTAACCTCGACCTGCTGTATGAGCCAGGGCTGCGCGGCGGCCTCGAGTTGGCTCGCCGCAGTCGCCTGGTGGTGCTCGATGCTTCCGCTTCTGGCGCCGCGATCGTGCTCCTGCTGTGGTCCCTTAGAAAGCGCTTGGCGTCGCGAGGCAGGCAAGTCGCGCTAGTCGCCGCGGTCTGGCTAGCGTGTTTTGGGGGAGAGCGCTTCGTTCAGGCCTCCGAGCATCAGCTGAGCAATCTGGAGAGCGTGCTCAAACAGCGCTCGCTGGACCTGCCGAGGGTCGAGCTCGAAGGGAAGCCGTGGATCCCGGTGGCGCCCATTTGGATCGTCGGGCGGCAGCGCAACGCCTGGCTGGAGGCGCCCCGCTGGCAGCCACGGGACTTTGCTCAGAGCCTGGTAGAGGCAACGTCAGCGAAGGACGCACCGCCAGCGGAGCCCAATCCGGAGTACGCGGATGGCGAGGGCGGACCTCGGCGCACCAATGTTCAGGGCATGCGCCGGCCGGGGCTGCTGCTCGCCGCCAAGACCGAGCTGAAGCTCAGCGAGCTCGTGCAGGATCTCGGGAGCAAGGCGAGCGATCCGTTCGGGTTGCTGATTCGAGACGCGCGCGTGCTGCGTGAAGATTCCATCGCGCGCAGCGCTGGCCTGCGCTCCGTCACGCTGCGAGTGTTCCCTGACTGGAGCAAGCTCCCCGAGCGCGAGCGGCCCGACGTGCGGCGCTACCTCTACGACGTCGAGCACGCCACCCTGGTCGGCCCGGTCGAAGGTCCTGCAAAGGAGCCGGTGCGGAGCCTCAAGGGCGGCGAGGTCGCGCATTACATGTGTGGGCGCCTGGACCCTGGGCGCGACGAGCAGCGAGCGTGTGAGGTCGTGGTCGCGGTAGATGGCGAGTGGTCCGTGGGGCGACTCGCCTCGACGCTGGCGCCGCTGCTGAGCCCCTTCGCCGAGCCGGGCAACGTCAGCTTCAGTCTGGTGATGAAGCCGAGCGACGTTACCGAGCGGATACAGCAAGCGCTGGGGAAGTGACCCTTCGCGGGTCCTGAGCCTGCTGCGCGCCTGCCTGCTCCTCTGAGCCTGGTTGCTTCACAGCACGCCACGGCGCTCTTGGTCGCGCTCGATGGAGCGGAACAACGCTGAGAAATTGCCTTCACCGAACGACAGGTGGTTCCGCCGCTGGATCATCTCGAAGAAGATGGGGCCGATGACGTTGCGCGTGAAGATCTGCAACAGGTAGCCGTCCTCGTCGCCATCCACGAGGACCTTCAGATCGGCGATTCGCTGGCGGTCTTCGACCACGTGGGGGACCCGCTCGAACACGTCTTCGTAGTAGCCCAGGTCGATATCGAGAGTCTCCACACCCGATGCTTGAAGTCCGTCCAGGCTGGCGAGCAAATCGTTGGTCAACAGGGCGATGTGCTGCACGCCGGGCCCCCGATACTCCCTCAGGTACTCTTCGATTTGGGACTTCGACTCGTCGCCTTCGTTGATGGGGATGCAGAACTGCCCGCACGGGGAGCGCAGCGCGTACGACGTGAGCCCTGTCTTCTGACCACGGATGTCGAAATAGCGCACCTCGGTGAAACCGAACACGTCCTTGTAGAAGCTGGCCCACTCTTGCAGCGTCCCACGCCGCACGTTGTTCGTGAGATGATCCACGCGGAAAAAGCCGCGGCTCAGGTGGTGCTCCGGTCGCTCCAGGCTGAGGAAATCGTCATTCCAGCGGCGCCCGACCCGCTCCTCCACCAGGTAGATGAGCGAGCCGCCGATGCCGTAGATCGCCCTGGCGCCGTGGTAGGCGATCGGCCCTTCGTAGGGTCGGGCGCCGCGCTCGGTGGCTCGCGCGAGAGCCAGCTCTGCGTCGGCGACCCACCAGCCCAGGGCGGAGACGCACGGCCCGTGCTGCTGGGCGAAGTCGAAGGCGTGCCCAGCTTGCTCGCGATTTACCAGGAAGTGCACCTCGTGCTGGGTGTAGTCGAGGATGTCGAGGTGTGGGTGCCGCTGGAGCTTGGAGAAGCCCAGGCTCGCGAAGAGTTGATTCAAGCTGCCTTCGCCGGCTTTCGTGGGGCTCGCATACTCGACGAACGCGATGCCGTTCAGGCCGAGGGGGTTGTGTTCACTCGCTTGGTTCATGGCGTCATCCAGCTCTTCCAGTAGTCCACACGCTCTGCGCTTCCGGCCTCCTGGCACACCTGCAGAGGGTGGAGGGTGTCGATCATCACCGCGACTTCCTCCGTGCGCGTCTTGCCTTCGCTGGCCTTGATCGCACCGGGCTGGGGGCCGTGGTGGATCCCCTGAGGGTGAAACGTCAGCATCCCTGGGGAAATGCCCTGGCGGCTGAAGAAGTCGCCCGAGTGGTAGAACAGCACCTCATCGTAGTCGACGTTCGAGTGGTAGAAGGGTACGCGCAGGGCGTTCGGGTCGCCCACCTCGAGCGGGCGAGGCAAGAAGCTGCACACGACGAGCGAGTCGCTCACGAAGGTGGCGTGAGCCGATGGTGGCAGGTGGTAGCGATCGCTCAGCACGGGACGGATGTCTCGCACGTTGATGCGCCACACGCTGAGGTCACCCTTCCAGCCGACCGTGTTCAGGGGGTCGAACTCGTAGCGAATGCGGTGACATTCGCCGCCGCGCTGAACCACCACGTCCCAGTCGCGCGGCTCCGTTCGGTTCGCGTTGGCGGGCAGCGCCTCGGGGTCGGGGACATCGATCACCCCGGGATCGAACAGCGCGTGGTGCCCCAGCAGTCCTCGCTCGGGTAGCCGAAGCTCGCCTCGGCTCTCCAGCACCAGGCAGTGGGTGAGGTCCTTGGGATCGAGCCGATAGGTGGTACCCCGAGGAAGCAGCAGGTAGTCGCCGGTCTCGTAGTTCAGCGCGCCGAAGTCGCTCAGGAGGGTGCCCCGCCCGCCGTGCACGAACAACAGCTCGTCAGCGTCGGCGTTGCGGAAGCAGTGCTGCATGCTGGCGCTGAGGCGACTGAACGAGATCCGCGCGTCTGCGTTCTGCAGCA
>JAUILJ010000276.1 GCA_030433055.1 Polyangia bacterium | reverse complement strand
TGCAACTGGCAACCAGGCGCACGTGCCACCAGCGGCCCCCAGGCGGTCCCCGATCATCAAGGCCCAGCGCCCACCAACCCATTCAATCCAGCCGTGGCGTTGGAGCTGTCTGCGATCGCAGGCCCCGATGGCAGCGTGTACCCCTGCTGGCTCTCGGCTCAGAGCTTGGAAGTGACGGGCGCGCAGCGCAGCGTAGCTCAAGTACTGCCGGTTCCCGCGGAGGTCGCGGCGCGCACCTGGGCAGCGGCGGTGGAGCAGGCAAAGCCCGCGCAAGCGACCGCCTGAGCCGGCGCGCAATTCGCGGCGCTGCATCTCAGCCGGAAGTCGGCGTAACATGGCTAGGCCATGACGATCGCCGTCTACGCAGGCACGTTCGATCCCATCACCGAGGGCCACCGCTCGGTGGTGCAGCAGGCCGCGCGCCTGTTCACTCACGTGCGCGTGCTCGTCGCTGACAATCCGGACAAGCGGGCAACCTTCAGCGTGTCGGAGCGCCTCGAGATGCTCGACGAAGTGCTAGGGCCCATCCCGAATGTCAGCACCGGGCACACGCGCGGCCTGGTCGTCGACTACGCGCGAAAGGTGTGTGCCAACGTGCTGGTTCGCGGCATCCGCGGGGCATCGGACGCCGCGTACGAGACGGACATGGCCGCCGAAAATCGTCAGCTGGCCCCCGACCTGGCCACGGTGCTCCTCGCGGCGGAGCCTGACTTGAGCGACGTCAGCAGCAGCCGCCTCAAAGAGCTGGTGCTCGCGGGAGAAGACGTCTCGCGCTACTGCACGCCCGAAGTCGCACAACGGGTGCGGGCGCGGCTCCTGCCCGGTCTAACCGAAGTCTGAACGAGAACAGCATGCCCAAACCTCGCCCCGACGGCCTCGACTCGCCGCTGGTCCCCCGCATCATGCGCTGGATGTCCCACGCCAACACGTGGCTCTACCAGAAGTCCGGCGGCCGCGTCGGGGGGCGCTTTCTACGCGGTGCCCCGGTGTGCTTGCTGACGACGACGGGCCGCAAGTCCGGCGAGCCGCGCACCACGCCGCTCCTGTACCTGAAGCACGGGGACCAAGTGGTCGTCGTAGCCTCTCAGGGCGGAATGCCGAAACACCCCCAGTGGTACCTGAACCTGCAAGCCACACCGGAGTGCGAAGTTCAAATCCGCAAGGCAACGCTAAGACTGAGAGCACGCACCGCCAGCCCCGAGGAGCGCACAGCGCTGTGGCCGAAGTTGCTCGAGATGTATTCGGACTTCGAGGACTACCAGAGCTGGACCGACCGGGTGATCCCTGTGGTCATCCTCGAGCCACGCTGAGCGTCACTCGCAGCTCCCCTCCACGCTGTAGACCACGCCGGGCTCTGCGCACTCGATCCTGTAGTCACACGCCCCGTCCCTTACCTCACACCCCCCGTAGCCCAGGTACTCCTGATCGCAGTAGGCGGGCCCGCACTCCTCCCCGGGCTCGGGCTCGTCCGGGCCGTCACCGTCACACGTCACCTCGCACACTCCGTCCGTGCACGTTCGCGTGCAGTACCCGTTGGAGTGGGAACACGTGTACTCGCCTCCGGGGGCGCCTGCGCTGCCCGGATAGGGCTCGCTGGTTTCGTTGCAGGACCCGAACGATGGCGCTCCGGCCGAGGCAAACGAGTCGCAAAGAAAGTGCCCGCTGGGATCGCACTTGCAGCGGACTCCGCTTTCGATGCCAGAGTACTCGCAGGTGGCGCCGTCGCCACAAGGCGCACCGTCACCACATTTCCGAGTGGCATTCAGCGTACCGCCGGTGCCGCCGATACCGGCGCTGCCTGAGGAGCCCGCACTGCCTGAGGAGCCCGCACTGCCTGAGGAGCCCGCGCTGGCCCCAGCGGAGCCGGCGCTGCCAGCGGAACCTCCGCCGCCGTCAGTCGTGGAGTCGCCTCCGCAAGCGCCAAGCTGAGCGATGCCGAGGCCAAGCAAAACTAGAAGCCATTCGCGTTTCATCCGCACTCCTTCCCCCGAGCATGATTCCCCGAGGCAATAAATATCCAACCAAGCGATCTGGGGCGTCTCGCAGTGCCCGTCGATCGTCTCCACCTTGCCGTCCAACAGTCGATGCTGTGGGCGCAGCTCCGTCCAGCGCTCACGCTGCAAGCTCCATGCTCACCTTCCGGTGACCGGCAGCACGCAGGTCACAGGCCCCGCTGCCTGTCCCCCCGGCGCCGCCAACGCCCACTCCAGCTCCCGCGCTCCCAGCGGCTCCGGAGTGTCCTGCGCTATTGGCCCCAGCCTGCCCGGCCGAGCCATCGTCGGTGGACGGACCACGCGCCGCGGGCACGAGAGCTGCGAGCAGCCCGACCAACGCGATCCGAGGCAGCGTAGGATTTCCGCGAAACACCGTCTCACGAGTAGCAAGCGGCATACCAGCAGGCGCAACAAGGGCTTGACCCCGAGGATCGCCGACCGGCCGCGAGCGGCGCAACCTGGCACACCAGATTGGGGTGGTCGTTCAGTCTTCGGTTGACCCTACGTGGAAGCGGGGCAGATTTCGCCCGAGCGCATCCACTTCGCTTCCCCGGATGCCAAGGAGAGTCATGTTCGAACGTCTCGAGAGCGCACCCGCTGATCCCATCCTCGGTCTCACCGAAGCCTTCCGTGCCGATCCTCGAGATACCAAGATCAATCTCGGCGTCGGCGTCTTCAAGAACGATGAGGGGAAGACACCCTCGCTCGAGTGTGTCCATCGCGCGGAGAAAATCCTTGCGGAATTAGAAGTCGACCGCAGCTACCTGCCCATCACCGGCCCTGACACGTATGGCAAGGAAGTGAGGCAGCTGCTCCTCGGCCCGCTCGCTGCGGAGTTGGGGGGGCGCGGCATGACCGCTCAGACCCCGGGTGGAACCGGCGCGCTGCGCGTCGCCGCCGACTTCATCGCGAAGCACCGCCCGGGTAAGGTGTGGTTGAGCGATCCCACGTGGGCGAACCACAACGCAATCTTCAAGGCGGCAGGCCTCGAGGTGAAGAGCTACCGCTACTACGACGCCGAGCGCCGTGGCGTGAACGTGGAGGGGATGCTGGAAGATCTGTCCCGCGCCGATGAGAGCGATCTCGTGCTCTTTCACGCAAGCTGCCACAACCCCACCGGCTTCGATCCGACTCCCGAACAGTGGCTGGCCGTGCAGAAGGTCCAAGCTGCGCGCGGCTTCCTCACGCTGTTCGACACGGCCTACCAAGGCTTTGGCGATGGACTGGATGAGGACGTCGCGAGCATCCGTACCTTCGCCAAGGGCAAGGCGCCGTTCTTCGTCGCTAGCTCGTTCTCCAAGAACTTCAGCCTCTACAACGAGCGCATCGGCGCGCTCACGTTCGTCGGGGAGAGCGCGGACGAGGCCTCGCGAGTCTTCAGCCACGTGAAGATCGCCATCCGCACCAACTACTCGAATCCGGCACGTCACGGTGGTGCGCTGGTCACCGCCGTGCTGACGAATCCCGAACTCAAAGCGCTGTGGGAGACCGAAGTCGCCGGCATGCGCGCGCGCCTGCGGGATCTCCGCAGTAGGCTCGTTGATGCGCTCAAGGCCTCAGGGGCGAGCCGCGACTTCGGCTTCATGCTCAAGCAGAAGGGCATGTTCTCGTACACAGGACTCGCACCTGAGGAAGTAGACCAGCTGACGTCGAAGCACGGCGTGTACATGGTTCGCTCTGGGCGCATCAACGTGGCAGGCATCACCAGCAAGAACTTGCCCCGGCTGGTCTCCGCGATCACCGACGTGATCGGATAACTTTTACCGCACGGAATCGTACGGCGTATCTGGCGCGTCCACTGGCTGTTGCTCTTCTTCTGACGGTGGCTCCGACGCGCTGGGTAACGCCGGGTGACGGCGAATGAGTCCCAGCAGCTCGTCCCGGGTGACCCCAAGGCGAGACGCCGTCTCACGAGCCAGAGAGGTGCTCGCGACCCCTGGTACGAAGCCGAACGTCGGCACCGTGTGCTCATCGAGCTCCACCTGCAGGAAACCCAGCTCACCGGGGTGGTCGGGCTCGAGTTCACTCTCGAGACGGTGAGCCAGCTCCAAGAAGTGCGTGGTGACGAACGCCCGCGGCTTGAGCTCGAAGAGAAGCTCGACCACGAGCTGGAACAGTTGCTCGCCTTCCGAGGGATTCGTGCCTGAACACAGCTCGTCGAGCAGGACCAGCGCACCCGGGCGAGCGTGCTCGAAAACCCTGCGGATACGCAACAGCTCGCTGCCCAGGCGGCCCTCACGCTGTCCTGCCGCTGGCTCCTCGATGAGTGATGCGAACAGACCTCCGGAGCGCTCGAGCTGCGCGCTGGCCGCGGGCACCAGCCAGCCCCCTTCACCGAGCAGCTGAGCAAACGCCAGAGCCTGCATGAGGCGCGTCTTGCCTCCCGAGTTGGGCCCGGTGACGACCAGCACCGAGCGATGCCCACCAAATTCGATATCGCACGGAACCGGCTCCACCCCGTGAGTGAGGAGTAGCGGATTGAACAGGCGCTCGAGACGGCTTCCCTCCCCCCCGGAAACCAAGCGCGCGCAGCACATGTCCAGGTGTAGGCGATGGGCTCTGGCGCGAAACTGGAGCTGGCCGAGGTACATACCCAGGTCGAGGCCGAGTTGAAGCAACGCAGCGACCTGAGGTTCGAACGACGAAAACACGGAGTCGACCAGGCGGGACAGCAACTCGTGCTCTCCGAATCGATAGCCCCGGAACCACATGCGGATGCGGTTGACCCAGCGTTTGATGGGGGTGAGATAGAACTGGTTTCTGGCGTTCTCCTCTAGCTTGACGATGTCGAAGCCGCGCAAGCGCCCATCTGCGCCGACGCGCACCCGCAGATCCATCAAAGACAGGTTGGCCTCGAAGTCCAGCAGCTCTCCGAGGCGTGCAAACTCCGGGCGGGCGCGCTGGGTCGCGGCCCAGGCTGCGATGCGGCTGAGGCCCGATTTACAGCCCGCAAAGGCCTCGAGACCCATCAGCACCTCCCGCACGTCCTCCAGCAAGTCCAGGCGCCTGCGGATCGACTCCACGGGGTTCGACGGGTCCGAGTCCTCGAGGTGCTGCTTGAGTCGGGCCAACACCGCGAAGGTCTCGCCGGCGCGCTCGACCAGCTTCGGATCACCCATCAGCTCAGCGAGGATCGAGCGGCGGTGATCCACATCGTCCTGCTCCCGAGGTGGCGTGGCGACCACATTGAGCACGTACTCCAGCGCGACGCCGTAGTCGTGACCACCCAAGCTGACCGCGAACAAGCTGGCCGCGAGATCATCCAGGAACACGTCTCGCGCAAAGCACTGCGGCTCGAAGCTGCTCTCGATCGGTCGCACCCGCTTGAGCGCTTCGGCCAGTGCACCGCCCGAGTCCCCCGCGGCGTACACGAACGACACGACGCGCTGCAGCCGCTCGAGATCCAGCCGCGGAAGTGGCTCGTCGAACAGCAGATCGGGAAGACGTATCAGTGCCAAATCATGCTCGTTTCCTGCTTCGAACGGGCGACTCGTGGCAAACCCGAGGCGCGCGGTGTGAGTGTTCAAGATTACTCTGATCTGCGGCAGCTCGCGCTAGCGACGCCGTGGCGAATCCGACGCTGCGGCGACTTTCCCCGACCTGAATGGGTGTGCGGGTGGCAATCCCAGCACGCAGCCGTTAGGGTGCACGGGTCTCTGGAAAGGGAGAGCGACCGATCCTTTGTGTAAGTTCTGTTCGAAGTAGCCGCCGATTCAGTCAGATCTTCCTCAGACAGATTCATCGAGCCGCGGCCCCAGCCGCGCTGCTTCCAAGTAGCGGACGCTACCGCTGTACGTCCGTTTCGCCGTCGTTCGGGGTGTCCTCCGTAGCTGCGAAGGCCATTCTGCCGCGTCTTCTGCGCCTGGCGCTGCTGGCCGCGTTGCTCTTCTGCGCCCTCTCCTGCTGGATGATCAGCCCGGCAGCGGCAGCAGAGTCGACCGCATTGCACGCAGAGATGCTTGGTGATCCGCGCCTCGAGTCGCAAGCCGGGAGCTCGACGTTGACCTGGAAAGCGGCCCACGAGGCGGGGCCCGAGCCGACCTACGAGCTCCAGCGAGCCTCCGACGAGAGCTTCAGCGATCCCAAGACGCTATACAGCGGCCCCGATCAGGGACGCTACGTGTCAGGGCTGCTCGATGGCTCTTACTATTTCCGCGTGCGAGCAAGGCAGGGCGACGCCGCGTGGAGCGAGTGGTCGAAGCCTCAAAGACTGGTGGTCACCCACTGGCCCAAGAACCGCGCGCTGGGGTTGATGGCCGTGGGCGCCTTGGTGTTTCTAGCAACCGCGTTCGTCGTCCTGCGCGGCACCGCCAAAGTCCGGCCGAGCTGAGATCATGATCAACGAGACCATCCTGCCTGAACACACGGGCTGGCTGCTGCTAGCGGTTTTCAGCCTCGCCTGGATCCTGCTGGGGCGCTACTGGGGCAAGAAAGCCTCGGGCCTGGACGGCTACATGCTCGCTGGGCGCAGCGTGGGGCTGGCCCTGGGCACCGCAACGGCCGTCGCGACCTGGGTCACGTCCAACACGACCATGCTGGCGCCTCAGTTCGCGCTGGAGTTCGGCATCTGGGGCATGCTCGCCTACTCGACCGCGTCATTCGGCCTCTTCCTGTTCGCGCCGATGGCCCAGCGCATCCGCCAGCTGATGCCTCGCGGATACACAAGCGGTGAGTTCGTGCGTCTGCGTTACGGCCGCAGCGCGTACTTGCTCTTCCTGGTCATCAGCCTGTTCTATGCGCTGACCTGGATGATCAGCATGGCCATGGCGGGGGGGACACTGCTCGAGGCGCTGAGCGGCATCCCCTACGTCTACGGCATGACGGTCGTGCTCGGCGTGTGCGTGATGTACACCCTGTTCGGCGGGCTCTACGCCGTCATTGGCACCGACTTCATCCAGAGCTTCATCATCCTGGTGGGCGTGGTGGTCGTCGCCATAGCGACGCTGAGCCAGGTGGACCTGTCTGAAGTTCACACCCACACTCAGGCGACACGCCCGGCGTTGATGCACGTGATGTTCCCCGCCGCGATGATGGCGGTGTTCAACAACCTGCTGTTCGGCTTGGGGGAGATCTTCCACAGCAACGTCTGGTGGAGCCGCGCATTTGCCATGCGAGAGGGCGTCGGTAAGAAGGCGTACCTGCTGGGTGGCCTGCTTTGGCTGCCCATTCCCGTCGCCGCGGGGTTCATCGCGCTGGCGGCTCCACTGCTCGACGTCAACATCGTGCGCCCCGACATGGTGGGCCCAGTGGTCGCAGGGAAGTTGCTGGGCTCCGCTGGCGCCGTCGTGGTGTTCGTGGTGGTCTTCTCGTCGATTGCTTCGAGCATCGACAGCCTGCTGGCAGCGACCGCGGACCTGATCACCAAGGACGTGATTCAGCAGTTCATTCTGCCGAAAGCGACCGACGCGAAGCTCGAGAAGATCTCGAGCTGGGTCATCGTCGGCCTCGGCGTTTCGACCTGGCTCATCTGCCTGCCGAGAGTCGGCACGCTGGCGACCGTGCTCTTCTTTGCAGGCGCGCTCGTGGCGAGCACCATCTGGCCCATCGCAATGGGCCTCTACTCCAAGAAGACGAATCCGCGCGGAGCGGCGCTTGGCATGCTGCTGGGCAGCGTGGGCGGCCTGTGCGCCTACTTTCTCGTGGCGTGGTACGTCGCCGCGCTGGTCGGGACGGTCATCTCGATGACATGCGTCCTGCTGAGCACCTGGTTCGCGCCCCATTCGTTCGACTGGGCGGACCTCGATCCCGAAGCAGACCCTGGGGACTCAGTCGAGGGCGCGGAGCTCGCGCCGGGAGCTGCGGAGTGATATTTCCTCTCGGATTTTTCGAAGTTCTTGTTTACGGCGGCGTCGCGCTCACTGCGCTCGGGGCCGTCCTGGTAATCGTGCTGCTCTTGCGTGATTTGAAGGAGGGTAAGCTGTGGTAGAGCTAGCGGACGGGATCCACTCAGGACCAGGGCCATTCCACTCCAACTCCAAGGGTAGGCGGCTGAACCCGAACGACATCCTGAGCACCAACGACAAGCGAATCGACTTCGATCGTCTGGAGCTGCTGAACGGCCAGTCGGTGGTGCACGCCGGCCAGTTCGACCGCGAGATGATCGTCGAGCTGTCTCGCTTCGCCGCATTGCTCGAGCTTTCGGAGGTGGCGAGTCATCACCCGTTGGACGGCAAGTTGGTCATCACCGCGTTCTTCGAGGCCAGTACGCGCACGCGGCTTTCCTTCGAGAGTTCCGTGTTGAGGCTGGATGGGAAGGTGCTCAGCGTCCCCGATGGTCGCACTACCGGCGCCGCCAAGGGCGAGAGCCTCGAAGACATCGGGGAGATGATGAACACGTACGGCGACCTCGTCATCATGCGCCACACGGAAACGGATGCAGTGAGCAGGATCCGGACAAACCTGCAGCTACCGCTGATCAACGCGGGCAACGGCTCTGGCGAGCATCCAACTCAAGCGTTGGTCGACTGGTACACGCTGCTCAAGTGGCGCCCGATGCTCTCGGCACCGGAGGTCCCTGAGTCGCAGCAGGTCCATCTGGGCATCGTCGGAACGCCGGGCAGCATGCGGGCAGTGAAGAGCTTCATGCGCATGGCCCTGACCTTTGCAGCCGGTATCTCGAGGATCACCGTGGTCTCCGAGATGGCAGATCCCCTGGGCGTCGAGCTCACCAAGTGGGTGGCCGAGAGCGGCGTCCCGGTGGATGTCACGAACGACATCGAGAACGTTCTGGAGGACCTAGACGTCGTCTACATGAACTCCATCGCGCTGCTCGGCGACAGCTACAAGACGCTGGACAGCCGCTATCGTCTCCATGG
>JAUILJ010001076.1 GCA_030433055.1 Polyangia bacterium | reverse complement strand
ACGACGATGATGACTGCGATCGCGATCGGGACCGCGACGGACATCACGGCAGCAGCCGCTACGGCCGTCGCTCAGGGGGCCGCGGGTGGTGGTAGCCCACAGCGTGTAGGAGCGCGCTGCGCTCCTACACAACCCCCCGTCGCTTCCCGAGCGCTGAGAAGCCCTCGGGGAGCGACGACCCCTCCTGCACGCTCGCTCGACACCGCGAGCAGCTGATGCCCGCCAGGTCGACTTCGACGAATCGCGCATCGCGCATCGTCAGCCCCGTCTTCCTCGGTGACTCACTCGAGTTCTTCGTCGCCAGTCGCGGTCACCACGCCGACATCGGCGGAATCACACCAGGCTCGATGCCTCCGTTCTCTTCCTGCCTTGCAGAGGAGGGAGTCGTCCTGCGCTGCCTGCCGCTGGTCCAGGGGGGCAAGCTGCTGGAAGCGGAGCTGCTCGCCGCGCTCAGCTCGGGGCCGTATCCAGCCAGAGCGCCCAAAGACAACCTGGCCGACCTACTGGCTCAGGTCGCGGCCAACACCAAGGGCGCCGCGCTGCTGGAAGAGCTGTGCGACGCGCACGGAGTCCGCGTCGTGCGGGCCTACATGCAACACATCCAGGACAACGCGGCCGAGCTAGTACGCGCGCGCATCGCGCGCTTCGACGACGGCGACTACCACTTCGTGGACCAGCTCGACGACGGCGCACGCGTCGAGGTCCACCTGCGGATCAGCGGGGGAGAGCTGGAGGTCGACTTCAGCGGCACATCCCAGGCGCTGAAGACCAACCTCAACGCACCTCGCGCCGTGTGCATCGCCGCAGTGATCTACGTCTTGCGGGCGCTGGTCGGCCACCCCATCCCGCTGAACGCTGGCTGCCTGCGCTCCGTCCGCATCACCATCCCGGGTGGCAGCCTCCTCGACCCCCCGGCGGACTCCGCCGTCGCTGGAGGCAACGTGGAGACCTCTCAGCGCGTGGTGGACGTGCTGCTCGGAGCGCTCGGGGTAGCCGCTGCGAGCCAGGGCACGATGAACAACCTGACCTTCGGCGACCGAAGCTTTGGCTACTACGAGACGATTGCTGGGGGCGCTGGGGCCGGCGCCAGTTTCCCTGGGGCAAGTGGCGTGCATACCCACATGACCAACACTCGAATCACCGATCCGGAGGTCCTCGAGCGGCGCTTTCCGGTGCGCTTGATCCAGTTCGCCTTGCGCCGCGGCTCCGGTGGCGCAGGAGCGCAGCGTGGAGGAGACGGAGTGATTCGCGAGTTCGAGTTTCTGCGCGAGATGGACGGAGCAATCCTCAGCGAGCGACGCGAGCGAGCCCCATTTGGGCTGGGCGGTGGTCAGCCGGGAGCGCGAGGTAAGAACACCCTCAATGGCGCGCCGCTGCCGGGTAAGACCCAGGTCAGGCTCCGCGCCGGGGACCGCCTGCGCATCGAGACACCGGGAGGTGGGGGCTACGGCGCCGTGGGGGACCCAGCGTCCCGCGGGTCCTGACTGCCTCCGTCGCCTGCTCCCGCGTCCCCCACGTTCGAGGGCTCTGGCGACGGGCGACTCTTGAACTGGCTCTTCACCGCCAGGGCCAAAGCGCAGCTGTTCGACTGACGCTGTTGTGCTGCCAGGGTGCGTGGGTCCGAGACGACACGCTCTCCGACGGGGACGAA
>JAUILJ010000275.1 GCA_030433055.1 Polyangia bacterium | reverse complement strand
AGCGCCGCAAATCCGGGATTGGCGCGGTCGCGTGCTTACGCAGCACGCAAAGTGTTCGTGCAGCGGGCCCGCCAATTCCTTGAGGGTTGAAACTTCTCAGTGAGGCGCGAGCGAAGCGAACTCAGAACAGAATGTTGATGCCGACCGACACGTATGGCGACCCGACTCGAACCGTCGCTCCGATCGCGTCGCTGAACTGGAAGCGGGCCCCGCCCCAGAAGACGAACTCGAGATCGTTGTCCGAATCATCGAAGTCGCAGATCGGACCGCCGTTGCCGTCGCAATACCACTGCCAGTCCCAGCTCCGGTGAACGAACGCAAATCCCGGCTCGCCGAAGACGCTGATGATGTCGGTGAGGAAGAAGTTCCACTGCAAGACCACCGGGACCCAGACCTCGGTGACGCTGCAGTCGTGGCGATTGTCCCATGGGCCCCTGCCTCGCCACCACCAACCGCAGTCGTTGTCTCCGAAGGTCAGATCGAGCCCCACCCCAATCGCCATGTTGTTGTTGATCTTGGAGATCGGCCCGTTGTCGAGGAACGGGATGTTGAAGCGCACCCCGGGCCCAAAGCCGTCGTCGTCACCGAAGCGGTTATCCCACTGAAACACGAAATGAGGCTCGAGCTCGAAATCGTACTTGGGGTGGGCGCCCGGCTGCTTGATCACGGACGCCGCGCTCGCAACGCTGGGCAACGCGACGACGGCACTGGCTAGCGCACACGCCGCCACCGCTCGGACTAAGTTTTGCGAGAAATTGCTCGTCGACACTGTCAGCCTCCTTGCCCCCGAGTTAGCGCTCGCAATCTTCATACCGCTGAGCCTAGCCGATAGCCGCAGGGGTTGGGCGGCAAAGCGCTTCCCGCACTCGGCGATGGCTAGTGAACCGCTTGGGTGGGTGAACCTCGCGGAAGTTATCAGTCCCGAGCTTGCGACGTCGAGTTTGCCGACCGCGGGCGGCCGGTCTCCCGTTTGTCGCATGTCTCGCTTTATCTCCGTGCCGGCGCAGGTTAGCCACAGCGAGCGGCCGCGACCGCCACACTCTGCCCCAAGGTGGTGACGTGAAGGTGCACGATGTCCTACCCACCCACCGCTCGGTATCTGGCCGATTCTTGCGCCACGTATCGCCTGGTTCGGGCTATCGTTTCCTGGCCAAGAGGCGCGCAATCGGGTCTCCTGATTTTTTCCCCACGAAAACAAAGACTCAGTCGTGAGCTGGCTCTACAAGTCGCCGATTCGTCTGGTACCTTTGCGTCATGGATGAGCTAGAAGTGCTCGCCGCCCAACGCGTGGGAAGCGCGCTCGGGGACTGGACCATCGAGAGCGTCCTCGGTGCAGGCGCCATGGCGAGCGTGTTCTCCGCCAGGCGTAGCGACGGCGCGGTAGCCGCGCTCAAGGTGCTCCATCCACACTTCAGTGACGTTCCGGAGGTGAAGAAACGCTTCCTTCGCGAGGGCCCTCTCGGCAGCGCCCTCGCGACCCTGGCACCTCTATGCGAGGGGCTCCCCCGCGTCTACGAGGGCGGAGAGACCGAGGATGGCTCAGCGTATCTGGCCATGGAACTGCTCAGCGGCGAGACGCTGCGAGACCGTTTGTGGCGCCTGGGAAGACTACCGGTGAGCGAGGTTCTTTTCCTCGCGGATCAAACGCTGGCCGTGTTGGTGACAGCGCACCAGTACGGAATCGTGCACCGGGATCTCAAGCCAGAGAACTTGTTTCTCACCCACGACGGCCAGGTCAAGGTGCTCGACTTGGGGATCGCTCGGGTGCTGGACCCTCTACCCGACGGGGTGCCAGTGCTTCCAGAGAAGACCGCCACCAGCGCAGGCGTGACGCTCGGAACGCTCCAGTACATGGCGCCGGAGCAGGCCGCCGGGGTGATCTCTGATATTGATGGGCGAACCGACCTGTTTGGGCTCGGGGCAGCCCTGTTCGAGTTGTTGTCTGGGATCACGCCTCACAGGGAACGCCCGGGCACGCAGATGCTGATCGCCGTGGCCACCGAGCAAGTCCCAGCGTTGTCGAGCGTCGCACTTGATGTTCCGGCCGCGGTGGGTCTGCTGGTGGATCGCGCCCTCTCCTTCACCAAGACCACGCGCTACCCCGACGCCCACACGATGCGCAGCGACGTTCAGGCCCTGCGCCGAGGGGCAGCCCCGACCTATGCGCAGGCTGTCGCCGAGGGACGCATCGCGGCAGGCGCCCCTGCACCTTGATCGCTGGCTCATATGCGCGATGGCGACGCCGGTTCCTGGCGCGCGAAGCAACGACGGCCCAGCGGGGGGGCTGAGTCGCCTCGCCCCGAACCAGCTCAGTGCCCCTTTGCAGCCTTCTTCTGCTCCTTCTGCAGCTTCTTCGCGGCCTTCTCGAGCTCCTTCTCTCGCTTCTTCGCGGCTTTCTCAGCGTCCTTGTCGTGCCGCTTCCCTGCGTGACCGGGCTTACCTGTGGCTTCAGCCGGCTTGGGTGAGAAGTCAGACACCGAGTCGGCCCCCGCGCCACTTCCATCCTCCGACTGAACGTCCACCTTGGGGCTGGGCGACCAGTTCGTCGCTGCCAGACCCACTCCGATCAGCAGCCCCGTGACGAGCAAGCCCGATAGGAGGATCAGCACCGCCGGGAGGGCATAGTTTTTCCGCGCGGCTTTATTAGGTCCAAGCGGCCGCCCATGCGAAACCGAAGACGCGTGAGGCCGAGCGCGCCCAACTTGGGCGTACGGGTTGGCAACCGAGGACACCGCTGGCGCCACCGCACTGGTTGTCGCCGCGCTGGTTGTCGCCGCGCCGGGCGTTGCTGCGCCCACGACGAACGACCGGGGCGAGGGAAGCACAGCTGCTCCGACCGGCGCCACCGCCGTGCTGGCGGCAGCGCCCGTGAGGACGGGCGCGGCGCGGTCAGCAGAGGTCGCCTCGTCTCGCGATGCGCGCAGCTCGGACGCGTACGGCGGTGGCCCCCCGGCGCGGACAGCCCGTACGTCGCTCTGCATCGTTCGTGCATCGGGGTACCGAGCATCCCGGCTGAACGCCAAGGCAAGATCCACGATCAATGCGACGCACTGAGGCGCGTCGGGCAGCACGCTGAGCAGCGCAGGAGCAGGACGAGTCGCCATCGCGAGCAGCAACGCTGCCTCGCTGTCCGCTTGGTGGATGCGCCGCCCCGAAAGCAGCCGGAACGCCATGGCACCGAGCGCGAACAGATCCGTCCGACCGTCGATCTCCGTGCGTTTGCCGTTGGCTTGCTCCGGGGACATGTACGGGAGGGTGCCCATCGCGATGCCCGTGCGCGTCCGGGTCTCAGTAGGGAGCGCGTCGAGGAAACGCGCCAAGCCAAAATCCAACACCTTGACCCGCCCCTCACGCGTGAGAAACAGATTGTCTGGCTTGAGGTCCCTGTGGACGATGCCGCGGTCGTGAGCGACGGCCAGGACATCCAGGGTCTGGTCGAGCACGCCCAGGACCTCGTCGCTCGAGAGCTTGGATCGCCCATGGCGTTCCCCGAGAGACTCTCCCTCGAGCAGCTCCATCACCAGGTAGGCGGTCTCTTCGTCTTCGACCGTCGCCGAATCGATGATGCGCACCGCGCCAGGGTGCTCGACGGAGTTCGCCGCCATCCCCTCCCGCAGAAACCGATCACGGATCTCGGGCCGAATTGCCTGGTCCGCATGCAGCAACTTGAGGGCCGCTGCCGTGCCATCACTCCCTGTGGCGGCGTACACCGCGGCCATGCCACCCACGCCCAGCACACGCTCGAGCTTCCACCCACCAAAGGTGGAGCCGATGAGTCGCGCGGCGCGAGCTTCCTCGGGACTACTTGCCATGACCTCTCGCAGGATAGCCCGTCAACGGCGCCGTTCCTACGCCCTGCTCGACGCCTGACGGGCCCAGAGTTCCCTGGCAGGGTGGCGAGGAGTGGGTCTGGTTATCAACCAGCAACAGCTTCGCTCTGACTGTAACGCAACGAGCTTGACATTCCGCGACGGATTCGCGCCGAGACCTGCCATATTTCCGCGGAGAAGCGCGGCGAGTCGTCGGGAACGCTGCATCGACCACAGCGTTGAATGACCGGCTCAATTGCGCCTATTCTGCACTGGCAAGATGATGCGAATCGCTACCTGCCTTCTCCTCTTTACCTCCTGCGTTGCCTGCTCACCCACCCAAGTGGGAGAAGCCACGCGTCCAAACGCACCCACAGCGGTGCAGGCGCTTCAGGCCGCGAGCAACATCCCGTGCGACCCAAGGTCAGAGCTTAGCCCGCTCGTGGTCGACCTGCCCACCACCACTCGGGTCGCCCTCGAGTCCGCCATGCAGCGCGGTATCGGAATCGTGGCTCACGACTGCCATGAGCTGCGGGTGCTGGAGAGCTGCCGTCTGGGAGGCGACTATCAGTTCGCAGCGGTGAATCGCAAAGAAGACGTGGTGGTGCTCAAGGACCAAACAGAGCTCGGCGCGAACCTGCCGTTCGGCGCCGCGAGCCTGTCTGGCCAGCTCAAGCAGGGCAACTCGATCCAGCTCGCGCTGATACAAGTGGGAACTCGTCGCTCACTCTTCGATTCCGTGGGGAGGCCGGAGCTCAGAGGGACCTGCGATGGCGCCACGCACTTCGTTCAGGGCACGACCCTTGGCGCATTCGCCATGAGCACATCCGCCAAGGGCGAGGCGAAGGTCGCCGCGGAGGTGTTCGGCGTGTCAGGGAATGCGTCGTCCGCCAGTCAACGAGATGCGAAGACGAAGGACGGTGACCTCGCCGCGTGCGAGCGCTCGAGCGCGGACGCGGACGCGCCGCCCACGGAGTGCTCAGTCCCCGTGCGCTTGCACCTGGTGCCCATCCTGGAGTCTGCCCCGTTCAGGGACAGCAAGCACCAGCGACCGGAAGCGACGTCAGCCACTCCGCTCGACGATCAGTGCCCGGCGGGTTTCCAACGCGTCGAAGGGAAATGCACCCAGGGCGACTCGGCACCCTTCCTGTGCAAGCCCGGAGCAGCAGCCGCAGAATGCCGAGCCCAGTGCGACGCCGGCAACGCGGGCAGCTGCTACAACCTCGCCGTCCTCCTCCAGAAGCAACACGGAGAGTGGGCTGCTGCTCCCAAGCCGGAAGGGGAAGCTCCGCGAGAATGGGAGCAGATCGTCAAGGAGAACGACGCCAAGCTCGCGACGTATCGACCGCTCTTCGTCAAAGCCTGTGACCAGGGGATCGCTCAGGCCTGCGACCGCCTGTACTGGCTGAAGGGCTCCGAAGCCGAGCGAGAGGCCGCCATCCAGCGTGCCTGTGCCCTCGACTACCCGCCCTCTTGCACGATGGCGGCCGGCAGATTTCTTTACCGCAAGGAAACCCTTGATCTCGACAAGGGGCGAAGGCTGCTGGAGCGCGGATGTCGCCTGGGTGGCCGTGGAAGTTGCATGGCGCTGGCGAACAGCTACTTCGAGCCACCCGATCAGTCCAAGCCAACCGCGGCAGGGCTGCGGGAGGGCGAGGAGGTGCTCAAGCGAGTGTGTTTGGCCAACGACTCGGGCGCTTGCTGGCAGCTCGCGAACTTGAGGCGCCAGGGTGCGATCCTCACCCGAGACGTGGGACTCAGCTTCGCGTACCTGGACCGGGCATGTTCCCTCGGGGATCTAACAGCGTGCTACGAGCTTGGCCAGGAGTACCAGACCGGAGAGCTAGTGGGAGCCAACCCCGGCCTGGCGACGACCTACTTCGACAAGAGTTGTCCGCTGGAGAAGCCGGAGCGCGTCCCCGCCTGCGGTCAGATCGGTCGGCTCTTCACCGACGGCAAGCACATCAAGGCACAACCTCAGCAGGCGCTGGTGTGGCTGGGGCGCGGGTGCCGCTGGGACGATACCAGCAGCTGTATTCAGCTCGCCGAGCTCTACGAGCAGGGCAAGGGCACCGAGAAGAACACGCGGCGCGCCCTGGAGCTGTACGAGCAAGCCTGTGCGGCCCAGGCGCCTTCAGCCTGCCTGGCCCGCCTGAATCTGCTCCGGCACCGGGATCCGAAGCAAGCGGTCAGCTTGGCTCGTGAGGGCTGCAAGGCCGGTCGGGCGGACTACTGCGACATCGTGGTCGAGCTGCAGGGCCCCAAGGCCATCAGCAGCTTCGAGGCGGACTGCAGCAAGGACGCGACCATGCCGTGCCTGGAACTAGGCAAGGCCTTGGAGCGCAAGGACCCCAAGCGCGCCTACGGCGTGATGAAAGAGCTGTGTCCCGACGGTAGTGGCTACAGCCAGGCGTGCGAAGCCGTGAAGCGGCTGCAGCGCTTCGCCAAGTGACGTGCCCGGCTCACGCGAACTCGACGGATCGCCGAGACAGCGATCCGAACTCCCAGCCACCTACGGGGTAGCTCACCTTCGGGCTCTGCCCGGCAGCGCCGGCGGCCACGATCAGCGGGGCCCAGTGCTCCTCCGTAGGATGGTTGGTCGCCAACGCCGGTGCTCGACGCTTGTAGTCGATCAAAATATCCACCTGGAAATTTTTTAGGCTCTGCTCTACCCACGCATCGAACTCAGCCGCCCACCCAGGGACGCTGGCGTTGGGGCGCATATCCACCTTGCGCAGGTTGTGGGTGATGTTGCCGCTGCCCATGATCATCACGCCGGCATCGCGCAGCGGCGCGAGCGCCTGACCTAGCTCGAACCAGCGCTTGCCGCTCCAGCTGATGGGCAATGAGAGCTGCAAGACGGGGACTTCAGCGGCAGGCCACAGGTGCACCAGGGGAGTCCAGGTCCCGTGATCGAGGCCGCGCTGAGTCTCGTTGACGCTCACACCATCGAGCTTCGCCAGGGCCGCGGCGACCTCCTTCGCGATGACGCCGCCGCCGGGCGCAGCATAGCGCACACCATACAATTCCTCAGGGAAACCATAGAAGTCGTAAACCAGGGGCTGCTGCGCGAGCGGCCCCAGAGACAGCGCGTCGCCCGCGAGCGCCCAGTGGGCGGAGATGCTCAACACCGCGCGTGGTGTGCCGAACCGACGACTGAGGTCGGCGCCCCACTCCACCAGCGGCGCGCCCTTATCAGCGTCCACGGCCAACAGCGGGGCGCCGTGGCCGACGAACATCACCGGCATGCGATCGCCCTCGCCCCTCGGCTGTCTGGAGTTGTCTGAAGCGCTCATGGTGGCAGGCCCCTCACTGGACCCCTCGTGGTCTGGGTGCTTGCAGCCGAAAATCGTCGCCGAAAGCGCGCTGGTACCAACACCGGCGAGCCAGCGACGGCGGCTCTGCAAGGGGAAGCTTGGCATCGAGGTCGAGAGAACTTAAGACGCCCTGCGCAACGAGAAAAGCTCGCTCAGCGCAACGCTGCGTTGCGCTGCTCCCGTGTGCCACGCTACCCCGCTGCGTCGCTCTGCGACGCGGGGTCTCCCCCCGAGCCCCGCCAGCTCCCAGAAGTCAGCCTGCATGTCCGACTCGAAGCCTCCCGTCGATCCGAACGCCTCACCCGAGGCTCCGCACCGCTTCCAGATCGGGGTCGATGAGAACGGGCTCGGGGCCCGGCTCGGCCCGCTGCTGGTCAGCGCCGTGATGGCGGAGGTGACCCACGCGGGGCTGCCCCGGTTGACGCGACGCCCACGGGGCCAGCTCGCCCAAGACTTGGACGACAGCAAGCGACTCCTCAAACACGGCAGCGTCGCACTGGGCGAAGCGTGGGCACGCGCCATCGTGGAGCGCCTGGCTGCCTCCCCCCCAACCGATCCTCAGGACCTGGTCAGCGCCCTTGCGCTGGAGGCCGCCGAGCAGCTGCGAGCACCATGCCCCAAGGGGCTGGAGGAACACTGTTGGGGTCATGGACATGAAGCGTTCGTCGCTCCTCAAGAGCTCGTCGATCGCATGCGCAAGCATTTGGACATCGTCAGCGCCAAGAGCAGCATCGTGTGCACTCAGCGCTTGAACCAAGCAAAGACGGCCGGGGTCAACCGCTTCGTCAGGAACCTCCATGCCATGGAGGAGCTGGTGCTGGCCCTTCGCGGTTCCGCGGGGCAAGATGTGTACGCGACCTGTGGCAAGGTCGGCGGCATCGCGGATTACTCTCGCTTCTTCGGGCCGCTCTCGGGGCAGCTACATGCAGTGCTATCTCAGAAGCGCTCCCACGCCGCCTACCACTTCCCGGGCGTCGGGCAGCTGCACTTCATGATGGACGTCGACGCGAAGCATCGCCTGGTGATGCTCGCCTCGATGCTCGGCAAGTACCTGCGCGAGTTGCTCATGGGTCGGGTGAGCGAGTTCTACATCGCACGCGTCACCGACCGCGACAGCCTGAGCGCGACCAGCGGCTACAACGACCCCGTCACCTCGGGTTTCGTGGTCGCCACCGAGGCCCTGCGCAGGCAACTGAAGGTTCCTGATGCTTGCTTCGAGCGCGTGGGCGCTGACGGCAAGCAGGCCCAGGGAGCCAAGCGCCGCAAACAGGGCAAGCCAACCAACAGCCAGGGCGCCACGAGCTAGCGCCGGTACGGGATCCAGCCGATGAGCGCCACGCCTTCCGAGGAAGTGAGCATCGAGCCCGAGCTCGATGACAAGGCGCGCCGACGCATCCTCGACGGGAACCTGTGGTGGCAGGTGTTCCGCTTCGGCGCGCCCCTTGGCCTTGGCATGGGGCTGCAGACGACGCCAGCCAACATCGTGATGATTTCGCTCGCGCTCTTCATGACCTTCTTCGTCATGGGCCCCACCTTCGACGCTGCCTGGCGCGACGGGGTGCGCCCGCTGACGCAGAACGAGATCACCGAGGAGGAGGCCTATACGCGCGTGACAGCGCCGTTCCGCGAATTCATGCTCGCCCAGGTACGCCCGCGTGATCTCGAGCTCTTCGCAGACCTCGCCGGCGTCGA
>JAUILJ010000274.1 GCA_030433055.1 Polyangia bacterium | reverse complement strand
TAGATCGCCTCTTCGCGCTCGGTCGGGACCTCGGCGTCGGCGTCCGGGAGATGAAGGGTGAGGTCCGGTTTCTCCGGGAGGTGTTCGCCGTCGGCGATGGCGCGACCGATCCACTTGGGGCCTCCGATCTTGGCGCGTCGTTCCGCGGGGTACACGAAGACGGCGACCTTTTTGTTGGGGGCGCGGGAGGCTTCGACGGAGGCGCGTTGCTCGGCGTAGTAGGTGGTGAGCAGTTGGCGCAGATCGAGCTCCGAGGGCACACCATCGACGAAGAGGGAGTGATCGCGGCCAGCGATCGCCGGGGTGTTGGTGTCGCGGCGCTCGTAGACGCGGAACGCTAGACGACAGCGCTCCTCACCCCCTGAAGTGACGTCGCTTTTGAGTCTGCTGCTACAGGCCACCGGGGCGGATGCGGTTGCTGATGCGGTCGGTGCCGTCCTCGGCGCGCAACAAGACTCGAGGTCGCCGTGATGGAGTCGTTCGCGGCGAACCTGCGCCGGTACCGCGTGCGAGGCGGGCTCACGCAAGAGGAGTTGCGCAGACGGTCGGGCTGTCGTCGCGTTACGTGACGCGCCTCGAGAGCGGGAAGGTCAACGTGACGATCGGCGTGCTCGCGTTGCTCGCGGAGGGTAACCGCTTCATGAGGACCGTCTTTCCGGGGCGCGCTTCGTGCCTGCACGCTGTCGGCCATGAGGCGGCGATATAGCGAGCGTGACCGGTCGAAGTTCCTTGCGGAGATGCATCGCAGCGGCGACGCGGTGTGGGCAGTAGCGACCCGCGTCGGTGTTTCCAAGGCCACGGCGTACCGCTGGTGGGCTGAGGAGCAGAAGAGCGGCGCGGCGCCAGCCATTGAGTTCGCACCGCTGGTGCGGAGCACGGAGGTTGCGAGGCTGGGCATCGTCGTTGAGCTCGGCGCAGTGCGGATTCGAGTCGAGGCTGGGTTCGATGCCGAGCTGCTGCGCAGCGTGGTCGCGGCGCTGAGCACGGAGAAAGAGTCGTGATCGCACCGGGTCTGCCCATCTACGTCGCGCTCGAGCCGGTGGACATGCGCTTTGGTTACGAGCGCCTCGGCGCCATCGTGCGGGAGCGGATGGCGATGGAGCCACGGAGTCGTGCGCTGTTCGTGTTCGTCAGCAAGCGCGGCAACATCATGAAAGTGCTCACGTGGGACGGCACGGGGGTAGTTGTCGTCCACAAGCGGCTCGACTCTGGTCGCTTCGAGGTGCCTCACGCGACCCGGGTTGGCGACCAGCACGTCGTGGTCAGCGACGCCATCTTCGATGTGATCTTCAAAGGGGTGAGCGTGGCGCCGAAGCGGCGCGGGCGACCACCGATCCACTAGCCAGCTCAATTCCTTGCGGTAACTAATTCGCTTGAGTCGCTGGATCGCGCTCGTGTATACGATTGCGCGTGGCTCGGCATGGCGGTGGTTCGCAATCGCGTTCGAAGCAAGCCGAGCTCGGGCGCATGCAGAAGCAGCTTCTGCGTGAGTTCGAGAAGCTCAAGGTCGCCTTCGGTGAGTTGAAGGCGGAAAACCAAGAGCTCCGCGCTGAAAACCAGGCGCTACGCGAGACCATCGTTCAGCTCACCCACGAAAACCAGCTGCTCAAGCGCCGCCTCTACGGAAAGAAGACCGAGCGCGCTCGCACCGCCGAGACACAGCTCAGCTTCCGCGAGCTCCTCAAAGAAGAAGCCGCGCTGGACGAGCAACTCGCACAGCTCGTTGGGGACGCACAGGTGTACGATGGTCTCGCGTAGCGCCTGGGTACGCTGCGGGAGTTGATAGAGCAGCTGCAACGGCTGCACACCCGCGTGCACTGCGGAGCTGAGCTCCTGCGTCGTGCGGAGGTTGAGGGGGCTTAGATTAGTTCGATGGATGGTGGCCCCTCGTTGTGAGGGCGAGGGGCAGGAGGTGAGGGCGAGATGGTGGACTTAAGCACCGTGATTACCGCGGGGAAGCTGGCGCTCAAAGCACGAGCGTACTACGAGGGCCTAAACGATCGCAACACTGCTGCGCTGCTCGCTGAGTTCGACCGGACTCGGGACGAGTGGCTTATTGAGCTGAAACGCGCGGTGGCGGCGCCCGAGAAGCGCTTGGAGGAGGCGACAGCCGAGCAGCGGGAGAAGCTGAACGAAGTCCTGGAGGACCCCGGCTTCGCGCGCGTACAGCTCAACTACGGCTATGAGGCGGCGCGCGAGGCGATAGACGAACGTCGCGGGATGCTTGCGTACGCGGCACTGGGAGCTGCCGATGCGGGGATGCGCGGGATGAGCATCGCGGAGGTCGCGCGGGTTGAGCGAACCATTCGGGAGTTGGACCCAGAGGACGTGGGAGCCCTGGCACATCACGAGCGTCCACCAATCGGGCAACCGCCTCCGGATACGCTCGTCACTGCTGGGTGTATGATGCCCATACTAGACAGCGGAGCTCTCCAGTTGTGGCGCGTCACCAAACTCGGGGAAGGCGTCCTCCGCGTGATGGACCTCTACCTCCGTGCGGTAACTCCCGAGGACCCCACCAAGTGACCCTCACCCTCACGACCAAAGGCTGGCAGCTTCGCCTACGCTTCGGTGAGCGCAACCGCGGGCGGTTCTACCTGCCCTCGAGTCTCCCAGAGTCCGAAGCGAATCGCCGCGCGGAAGCGCTTCGAACCGCCGCGCGTGACCTCGTGAAGGCCGGTCACCTCGAGCACGCGGAGCGCATCATACGTAAGGCGGCTAGCGCGGATTCTCAGAGCCTCTTTGAGAGTGTGATGGCTCTCGCTGAGCAGCTCTGCACAGGGCTCGTAGCGCCCGATTCTGGGCCAGCGCGAGCCACTGGTGAGACGTTCGCGGAGCTCGCCGATCGATGGGCCTCGGGCAAGCTGCACAAGCGCTGGCCTGACCACGTGCGACTCAAGCGCACGGCGGACACGGACAAGCTCCGCCTGGACCGTCTGGCGCAGACCATCGGCACCGTGGAACTCTCTCGCTTCACGCTCGAGGACGCGGAGCGCGCGATGGCTGCGCTTCCAGAGAACCTCTCAGCGTCCACGCGACGTCAGTACGCGCAGCTCATCAACCGCGTGCTGAGTCTCGCGGTGTACCCGTGCCGCATCATCCAACAGAACCCACTTCCGCGCGGGTTCATGCCGAAGGGCAGCAGGCTCGCGCGCGTGTTCCTCTACCCCAGCGAGGACGCCAAGCTCATGCGCTGCGCTGAGGTGCCGCTCTGCTATCGTGTGCTGTATGGTTTCCTGGCTCGCGAGGGGCTCAGGAGTGGTGAGGCACGCGCTCTGCGCTGGGCTGACGTGGACCTCGAGCGGGGTGTCATCAAGCTGGACGAGAACAAGACCGATGACCCGCGAGCGTGGGCGCTAGACCCTGGCGTGGCTACGGCGCTCGCGCTCTACCGTCGCGAGTGTCCCGAGCGCGAGCTGGTGTTCACCGACGACGCAGGCGGAGAGCTCGACGGCGTGTATCACCTCGCCGAGGTGTTCCGTCGTCACCTGCGCGCTGCAGGTGTCACACGCCCCGAGCTCTTCCAGCGCACCAAGGCTCGCCAGCCCATCCGCATCCACGACCTGCGGGCGACGTTCGTCACGCTCAGCCTCGCTGCAGGGCGCTCCGAAGCGTGGGTCCAAGACCGCACGGGTCATCGCTCGAGTCAGATGATTGGCACCTACCGCCGCGTCGCTCGCACGGCTGCGGAGCTCGAGCTAGGCGAGCTGCAGCCTCTCGATTCGCTGCTCTTCCCCGGCGTGACGGACAGGGTGGGCCAGAAGGTGGGCCACAAAGCAGAAAACGGAACCCGCCTCGATGGCGAATCCCGCTTCTATTCAGCTGTGGGTCATGAAGGACTTGAACCTTCAGCCAATGGATTAAGAGTCCACTGCTCTACCAATTGAGCTAATGACCCGTTGGGACCGCGGCTTCTATCACCTCTGTGGACCCTGTCAAGGGTGGTTGGCGCCCGGGCGCAGGCACGGCGCGCCTCACCCCCAAAACTGGCTGAAAAGTAGGGGTTTCGTCAGGCGGGGCGAGGGGAAGGCGGCTGCGATTTTGCAGCGTGTGCTGGCTGCCCGAATGCAAATAAGGGAGCCCCGGGAGCGGCCTGGCAACCACTCCCGGGGCGGGTCGATGCGACTACTTGCTGGTTGGGGGTTACTGCTGATGGGCTCCTGTGTTCAGTACGCCTCGAGCTCGTTCACGCGGATGTAGTTGGTCTGGCTGGTCGAGCCGAGGCGACCGTACAGGCGGATCTTGTCCGTCGCGACCATGCTGAAGTCGTGGACGTTGTGGACGTTGGCGTTGCCGTCGACGGTCACAGCATTTTGCCACGCGGAACCGTCCCAGTACTGGATGTCGTAGCCCTGAGCGACGTAGCCGCTGGTGCCAAAGAACTCCACGCGGTCCAGCGCGCGGCACTCGCCAAAGTCGAACTGGAGCCACGCTGGGGCGCCGCCGATGTTCGTCCAGCTCGTGGTGCCTCCGAGGGCAGTGCTGCGGTCCGTGTCTCGCGCCCTATTCGGGCTGTAGCCTCCGAACGTGGATGACGCGGTCGCAGTCGCGCTGAGGGAGTGGTTGTCGTAGACCTCGATCTCGTTGATGCGGGCGTAGCCGGGTTGTGCGCTCGAGCCTTCTGTCGCGTAGATGCGCATGCGCTGAGCCGTTACCGCAGGGAACGTCGATACGGAGACGAGCTGGGTGTTGTCGACGACCGAGGCCAAGGGGGCCCACGTCGTACCGTTGTAGTACTGCACCTGGTAGTCACGGATGACGTAGCCGGTGGTGGTGTAGACGTCGACGCGGCCAAAGCGCTTGGGGCTGCCAAAGTCGAGCTCGACCCACGCTGGAACGGAGCCGTTGTTGGCCCAGCTCGTCTGGCCGCCGAGGTTGTGGCTGCGGTTGCCGTCGTTGACGCGGACGACGTTGTAGCCACTGAAGGTCGTGTTGGCTGTCGGGGTCGCGCCGATCGCGAGGTTGGTTCGCGTGGTGCTGCTGAGGCTGCAGCCTCCCGCGCCACCGGTTCCACCCGTGCCACCGGTTCCACCGGTTCCGCCCGTGGTCCCACCAGTACCACCGGTAGAACCGCCGGTCCCTCCACTGCCCATACCCGCTGAGCCTCCGCTTGACATCCCCGCGGAACCGCCAGTGGCCATGCCCCCGGTGCCTCCTGTCGCCATGCCGCCCGAGCCGCCGGTTGTCCCTCCAGCTCCACCGGTCGCGGCTCCGCCGCTTCCGCCGGTCGCGGCTCCGCCGCTTCCTCCTGTGGCACCACCGGTTCCGCCGGTCGCGGCCCCGCCGCTTCCGCCGCTGGTCATGCCGCCTGAGCCCCCGACAGCGCCTCCAGCTCCGCCGCTCGTGGAGCCGGCAGATCCGCCGCTTGCCATGCCGCCCGAGCCACCGCTCTGCCCTCCACTTCCGCCGCTGGCCCCGCTTCCGCCGCTGGCCCCGCTTCCGCCGCTGGCCCCGCTTCCGCCGCTGGCCCCGCTCCCGCTGCTGCCGCCAGAAGCGCTGCCCGCCGTGCCGGCGCTGCCACCGCTACCCGGGGTCGTCGTGTCGTCGCTGCCGCCACATGCGACCAGCGCCAGGCCCGCTGAGAGCAGGCACACGAAATGCCGCGCGGAATATTTACTGACGCCAGCAGTCGGTGGTTTGAGCTCGACACTCGCAGGTGCCGAACGAGAAGTGGGTTTGGACAAGGAATCGGAACGAAGTTTCATTGAGCCTCCAGAGAAGACGCACGTCCCCATCTGCCCGTACGACGAACCAGTCGCCACGGAGCATCAGCGCTCACCCGCCATCAATGAAGCGTCAGCTAGACTGATGGTTCGGCCGCCCTGAGAGGGCAGCGTACGAACGATGAGTGACGTCGGTATGAGTGAGGTGCCCGCAGCTGGAAACGACGGCTCACGATCCGTGTGGATTTTTCTCCACGTGGATTCAGGCTACGGATCGGGCCAGATCCAGGTGAAGTCCGAGGCGTCTGCTGGATCTCCCCCGAAAAATAGTGTGCCCACCTGCACCCACTGGCTTCCGTTCCAGCGCCACAGCTCGGCGTTCTGAGCGTCGATGTGCCTGACTCCGTAGCGCTCGCCACCGCGAAATGCCGAGCCTCCGGCTGTGTATCCGAGCGCCGCACAGTCGCCGCTGACGAACGCCCCGTCGGTCAGATCGCAGTCCCAGCCCCAATCGCAGGTGGGGCAACCGCTGGTGAAGCTCACGTTGGTGACCTGGAAATTCGCCTGGCAGTCCACGTTCTGGGTGCCCTGGTTGGTCCAGGTTTCGGTTTCCAGGCCCTGGAGCGTCGCACCTGGCTGCCCCAGGGAAAGGACGAAGCCTCCGCCGTTCACGTGCAGGTCGTAGCCCAAGAGGCCACCGGTGCCCCCGGTTCCCGCGCCGCCTCCTGCACCCGCGCTGCCTCCTGAACCTGCGCTGCCTGCTGTGCCTGCGCTGCCTCCTGTGCTTGCGCTAGCGCCCGCTCCTGCGCTGCCTCCCGATGCCGAGCTCCCTGCGCTGCCTCCGCTGCCTGCAGCGCCGCCCACGCCGCCGGCAGAGTTGCCCGCGGCCCCGGAGGTGCCTCCGGTCCCGCTCGTGCCTGTTCCTGCGCTTCCCGAGTTGCCCCCGGCGCTGCTCCCCGCCGTGCCGCTGCTCCCGCCTTCGCCCGCTGCACCCGCCTGACCTGCACTCCCGGCGGCGCCCGCTGTGCCCCCGCTGCCCAACTTGGTGAGGGGTATCAGCTCGGTGTCTCCACAGGCCGCAAGCAGAGCCACCCCCAGGCCGATAAGAAAAAACCGCGCGGAATGTTCAGTCAAGCCGCACCTCCACGCCCGCGGATAGCAGTAGCAGTGGCCGGCCCCACTCTGCGACCTCTCGGTTGTCGAAGCGCACCGCGACGCGACTCGTGGTGACGCCGACTCGACCATCGAGGGCTGCGCGCACCGAGTCGCTCAGCTGCCAGCCCAGCCCGGCGCGCAGCGCGCCCAGGCCGACCAGGCCGCCATCAGCCTGGGCCTGGAAGCCACTGGCTGCTTCGCCTTCGGTGATCAGCCAGGCGACGCCTGCCCCCGCGCCGAGGACCGGCTCGAGGCGCGTGCCTCCGGTCCAGGCCAGCTCGAGCAAGCCGAGGCTCATGTGTATGACTGCGGAGCCCTCGTTGCCGTCGAGCTGACTGAAGACGCTGGGCGTGAGGACCAAGCCCGAGGCGGACCAGTGGGGTGAGAAGTCGAGGCTGAGCCCGAGCCCCAGGTGACCGTCTGCCGGCACGCCACCGGGGCTCGCGCTGCCTGCCACGACACCGACCAGCCTCAGCTCGCTACCGTTGCCCAGCGGTGATTGTTGCCGCCCGGAATCAGCTGGGGGTAGGCTCGGTGTGCGAGGTGCGGGCGCTCTCGGCGCCGGGGCACCCGTCCTGGCTGGAGGGACACCACCGGCGTCGGAGACGGGGGGCGCTCCGGCGTCGGGCGCTTCGCCCCCGTCCGTCCCTGAGGGAGACGAAGCGGGCGCCTCCGGCGGTGGAAGTTCGGGCATCTCGAGGTGGATCTCGAGGAAGCTGGCGCGCAGCAACTCCACGGCGCGGGTGGCGATCACGGCGTCATCAGCGCCGCCGCGCTTGGGTCGCTCCTTGGCGATGATCACCTCCTTGAGTATGGAGGTGTCCCCTTCGGGATCCGCGACCCACACCTCCACCGCATTGCGGGAGCGTGGAACACGGATGGCGGCGTTGGCGCCCACGCGCCCGGCGCGCTCCGCGAGGCTGGTTCCGCCTTGTTGTTCCGCGCGGACACTGAACCCGAGCTGCTCTAGCTCGGCCTGGAGGCGGCGAAACAGCGCGCCAGGCTCACCTTCCACCACCAGGAGGATGCGCGGCGCGATGCGAGGGGCTTCGCTCTGGCTGTCTGGCGCGGCGGCTGCGACTGGCGGCAGGAACGTGGCGACGCTGCAGAGCCCTGCCCAGGCGACGATGCCGATGCCAATGCGTACAGCCCTCACGCGCCTCCAAGCCTACACTACTTCGACGCGGGAGCCGGCGCGGCAGATGGCGCAGACGGTGTGGCGCTTGCCCCTGGGGTCGGCTCAGCGCCGCGCTGAGGATTGCCTTGCGCGCCAGCATCCGCGAGCGCCGCGGCGCGGCCTACGATAGCTCGTGCCAGGGGCGCGTGCGGCCCAGATGGATAGCGCGCGAGGTAGCTCTGTGCTGAGCTCAACGCAGCCGCATCGGAGCCCGCTGCGTTCTGTAGTTCGAGCACCCGACCCAGAGCTTCACGAGCCAGCGCGCCGGAAGGTTGTTCCGCGAGGTACCGCTGGAACCATGTCAGGGCCTCGCCGCCGCCGAAGCGCCCGAGAGAGAATGCCGCCATCGCTGCAGATGAGCTGCCAGGGAAGCGCCTCCGCGCAGTGAGGTACGCCTGCCGGGCGAGGTTCGCTCGGCCTGCGTAGCGGGCCGAGTCGCCGAGCAACAGCAGATCGCTCCCCGACGCTGAACCAAGCACGGAGTCGATGCCGTCCCGCTCGGCGGTCTGCACCGCGAGCTTGTACTCGCCCTTGCGAGCAAGGGCTTGCCACGTCAGGTTCGGCCCGGCGTCGGACTTCGGGGATCTCGCCGAACCCGCCTTTGCCCCGTTCGCGGCACCGGCGTCAAGCGCGTCACTCGGAGCCGCGCCAGCGTCCGGCGGGGAGTCGGACACGGGAGGCGGCTGTGCTTGGTTCAGCGGCGCGATCTCGCTCGGCGAGCGGCTGGAGTCACCGTCGAGGTCGATCTCCAGACGTTGCCCAGCGATCAACGTGCGGCCCTCACCAAGCGTCGGGCCAGTCACCAGCACGCTGCCATCCTGCATCACCAGCA
>JAUILJ010000273.1 GCA_030433055.1 Polyangia bacterium | reverse complement strand
ATCTTGCCGCTCAAGATGTAGAACGCCAGGAGGCCCAACGCCCAGACGTCGTCGCGTTTCGCGGGGACGTAGCCCTCTGCCCCTTGATCTGGTGCGGTCCACATCGGAGTACCCAGCCCCGCTTCGGTGTGGCTGGCAACGAGAGCAACGTCCTTGGAAATACCGAAGTCCAGAATGCGCAGTGTCGGCTCCGAGCCCTCGCTCGCGACGCGGATGTTGTCCGGCTTCAGGTCGCGGTGCACGACACCAGCCGTGTGGGCCGCGGCGACCGCCGAGAGTAGCTGCACACACAGCGACAAGCGCTCGGCGTTGCCCAGCTCCGGGTGTGCCTCGAGCCACTCCCCGAGATCTTCACCCGGCGCGTAGTCCATTACGAGGTAGCGCCCGCCATCGGGCAACTCGCCCGACTCCAGGGCGGCGATGATGCCCGGATGGCTGAGCTTGCCGCCGAGCGCCGCCTCACGCTCGAAGCGTTGAACGCCACGGGGGCTTTGTTGAGCGGTGCGGCCCATCACCTTCACCACGCAGGGCGTCGCTCGCTGGAGATCTTCCACGCGATAGACGACTCCCATCGACCCTCGTCCCAAGGTCTCGACCACGCGATAACGGTCCATCAGCACTTCACCGGGAGCCAGGCCCTTCACGACGCTGAGTCTAGTGATGCGCATGCTGGCTGCGCCAAAAAAGCACTCGATCTGCGTCGTGAGCGACTCGATCGACTGCGACAAGAGCGCGCGGCGCGGCCGCACCAGCTCGCTCTGCGCCAGCTCGCGCAGTCGAGGCTCGCCTCTTCGCGCGCGCTCAGCGCTTCTGCTCGCGGCGCCCCTCGAGCACGGCGCCGTCGACAGTCATCGCCACGACCTGACCTTCGTGGGCCAACAAGCTGACGAACGGCGTCCCCAGGGAGTCGTCGGACCACGCTTTGCCCCAGCGTGCGCCCGGTGTGTGCGCGCGGTACCACAGGGCCCCGCGCGAAGCAGTCCACGCGCCGCCGACCGAGTCGAGCGCCGTTACGGAAAGATCCGCCGTGCTGTCCAGCACCTCGTGCTCCACGACCTCGCCTCGCAGGGTCACTGCGGTGCCGCTCGCGCCGACGGCCAGCCCTAGGCCGAGCACCGGATGACCCGCGGCGCCCAGGTAGGCACGCACCTTCGGGCTTTGAATCCGTGCGGATTCCCATAACAGTGGCCGGTAGCGCGCTACGAAGCCCTGCCCTTGGAGGTCTCGTCCCGTGACCAACCACTCCTCGTCAGCACTGCGCGCGAGCGCCGTGATGTTTGCAGCCTTGGGCAGCGCGGCGGGTTTGAGCCAGCGCCCGCCGATCACGCAAAACAGCAGGGCGGGGCTGTCGCCTCGCGCACCCGCGACGACAGCGATGTCGTTGGGGTCACCCTGGGCCCGCTCGAAGATGGTCTTGCGGCTCTGTTCGCCGAACTTGCGCACGCCGCCCGCGTCGTAGGTACAGAGCAAGCCGTCCTCGCCTCCCAGGAGCCAGCGGCCCGCCGCCTGTCTGCTGACGAAGCGCAGCCGTGAGGCGTCTAGGCCGTGGGTTGGAGCCATCTGCCACTCGCTGCCGGTCCAGAACCAGAGCCCGCTCGTGGTGAGGGCCAAGCAGCGCCCGTCACCATCCCACGATACCTCGCGGGCGATGAACGCGGTTTGCGGGCGCTGGCGCAGCGTCCAGTTCCAGTTTGGAGCCTCCGCCTGACGCGACAGCAACATCAGTGACTGGAAGCGCCGCCCGCCTGCGTGAGACATCGGGGCCTCCTCCAGGTGGGGGCTGAGCAAGGCAGCGAGCTCGCGCGCGCTCTGAGGCCGCGCCTGAATTTCATTGCTCGTGGCGCGAGCGAGCAGCTGGTCGATGGCCGCGCAAGCGTCAGGCTGAGCCTTGAGCTCCGGACACAAGCCTGCGGTGTCGGCGATGCGACGTCGCGCGGTCTCGCGGCTGGCGATGATCGCCTCCACTGGTCCGTCGATCTGAAAGTAGTCCTCGCCGGTCAGCGCCAGGAACACCAGGCAGGCAAAACTGAACACGTCTGTCCACGGTCCAATTTGTGATTCCCCGGGGAATAGCTGCTCGGGGGCTGCATAGCCTGGCGTGCCCAGAGCTGCGTTCTCCCCGAAGGTCTGCCCGAGGCCAATCGGCCGCGCGATTCCGAAGTCGGCGATCTTGAAGACCTCGTTGGTGTCGGCGCCGCAGCACAGGACGTTACCGGGGGAGATATCCCGGTGGACGACGTGCACTGCGTGAATGGCCTCCAGTCCCTCGGAGACGCAGTGCACGAAATGCGCGGCTCGGCGCAGGTCGAACGCATAGCCCGACACCTGGAGCGCGCTATCGAGGCGCTCATGCAGCATCGTGCCCTCGACGCCCCCGTGAACGTACTCGACGGCGTTCCATGGCACGTCGACGTTTCCTCGACGTGTCGGTACCGGGACGCTGCCGCTGTCCAGCAGTCGCACCACGAAGGGCGTCGCCGGCACCCGTTCGTTGAGGCGCCCCAGGGCGACTGCTTCCTTGCGGATCATCATCATGGCCGCCTCTCCCATGCGCGAGAGGAACGAGGGGCGAGTCACCTTCAGCACCACAGGCGTCTCACCACCTGGGCCAAGCCGCGTGCCGAAGAACGCGATGCTAGCGGTGCCTTCTCCGATCACGTACTCGAGGCGATAGTTGACCCCACCCTGCGTCTGGGACGGCACGAGGCTGCCCCCGAAGGAGCCGAGCTCGATGCTGTCGGGGCTCAGGTGATTGCTGGGAGGAGGCAGGCTGCTGTGGCTCACTTCGACGCTCGCAATGGGGCTAAGGGCACTCGCCGAGGCCATAGTCGGTGGCGCACTCACACTCGCAACGGGCTTGCAGGGTGGCATCGCTGAAGCGGCAGGTTGGAACCACTTGGACGCTGGTCGTGGCCTCTGCGTTGTCTTCCAGGCGGACCACGGTGACGTCGAGTTGCCAGGTCTCGTCGCGAATGCTGAGTTCCTTGTCGTAGTTGGGGCAAGCCGGGACGTGGGCGACCTGACTGCGCGAGCGGATGTCCGGTTGCCACCAGTTCGTTTCGCCATCCACCGGTCGCATCGCCACCGTACGCGCTTCGCGCGCGAAGATGGCTCCCGTCTCAGGGACTCGCAGCTCGGCCTGGATCTCCGCCGTGCTCGACTGCAGGTTCTCGACCTGGGCGGCGACGTACATCACATGGCCGCCTTGTATCGCCGCGGAAAGATCCAGCACGTCGCCGTCGCCGAGCAGCACCAGAGGCAAGCCCTCATCGACGAACGCAGCTGCGCGCAGCCGCATCGGTAGCCGTTTCGCATCCCCTGTGTCGGTCGCCCCTGCGTCATTCGCCCCGTCGACTGGCGGGTCCGAGCCGCAGCCTTGAAGCGCAGCACACATCAGAACACAAGCAGCTGCAAGGTAGTTCATGATGCCACTCATTGGTTGCCGTTCGTCCCCGATGCCAGCGACTTGCTGGCATGCACAGCGCCAGCCTGTCCCCTGATCTCCCTGGCGCGAGGAAGCTACCCGGACGCGACTCAGCATGCCATATTCGGGCGGTCGTTCGATGTTACGCCTCCTTACTCCTCTCGTTCGCCCTGGCTCACGCCGAGCCGTCATGACTCTGGTATCGACGCGGGCTCGCTATCTTCCGCGCCTCTCACCGCGCACGTGCAGGCTTGCTGCGGTGCCCCTGCTGCTCGCTCTCGTCACGGCCTGTGGCGAGAGCACGACGCCGAGCGAGGGCGGGACTGGCGCTGCGGGAGGTGCGGGCAGCGGCGGCAGCGGTGGCTCCGCGGGTGCCTCCGAGGTGCTGGCTACCACCGAGTCCAGCATCGGTCCGGTTGCCGCCGAGATCGGCGAAGAGGACACCGTGTGCATCTTCAAGCGCATGAACAACCCCGCGGGCTTCGTGCGGAACATTCGAGGTCACCTCACTGACGGTTCCCACCACATGATCGTCTACGTGTCCGGAGAGACCGAAGAGCAACTCGAGCCACAGCACTGCGGTGGCTTCAGCGGGATCTTCAACCTCGATGGCGGAATCCCTGGCCTCGACTCCGTGGATATCCCGGTGTTCATCGCCCAGCAACACGAGGCCCAGGTGAACCTGCCTCACGACCCTGAAACTGGCAAGCCACTGGGTTTCCGTGTGGAAGAGAATCAGATGGTGCGCATCGAGCTTCACTGGTTCAACACCACGCCCAAGGCGCAGCAGGTCACCGGCACTGTCGAGTTCGACATCGCCGGCGAAGACGAGGATGTGATCGAGTCGTCGTTCGCGTTCTGGGGCAGCACGGCGATAGACATCGCGCCTCACTCCCAGTTCACCACCCCCGTGTTGTTCCAGCGGGCGCTGACCGACACCAAGGGCTTCGCGGTGACCACTCACCAGCACCAACTCGGTACGGACATGAAGATCTGGAAAGCAGACGGTACCACCGTCGGTGACGACCAGCTCTTGGTGGAGTCCACCGACTGGGCGGAGCCACCGCTGAAGATCCTGGACCCTCCGGCGTACTTCGATGTCGGTGAGGGGCTCGCCTATCAGTGCACCTGGGACAACACCACAGACAAGCAGGTAGGCTTCGGCGAGGGCTTCGGCGACGAGATGTGCTTCCTCTGGATGTACTACTACCCGAGCAACGGCTTCGACCTGTGCATGCACTTCAACGCCGGCTCTCAGAGCGGCGTGTGCAACCACCTGACCCGTTGAGCCGCGCCAGTCGGTGATGCCCGGCGCCGGGGGGCTCAGCCGCTGTCGAGGCGTTGAAGTACGCGCTCGCCCGTCCAGCGGCGCTTGGGGTCGCTCTGCATCAACCCCCGACAGATGGCGTCGAGATCGTCGGGCACCTGAGGAAGGAGCAACGATGGGCTCGGAGCACCCACCGTGCGTTTCCGCACGAATACTTCGTGCGCGGATCCAACGAACGGCAGGGCGCCGCAGACGGCTTCGAAGAGTACGACCCCCATCGAGTACCAGTCCACCGCTGGCGAGAGCTCGCGCTCGTCCCACTGCTCCGGCGCCATGTAGGCCGCGGTTCCTACCAGGCCGCCGTCGCTGCTAGGCGCGTCACCGTCGGGTTCGCGACGCGCTTGGCTCTCCGCCGCCAGGCCGTAGTCCATCACCACCAAGCGCCCATCAGCGTCCACGCGGATATTGCCCCGGGTGATGTCCCGGTGGATGAAGCCCTGCCTGTGGGCGTGATCGAGGCCCGCGCAGAGCTGCCGCAGCGCCTCTCGCGCGCGGTCCATTCCCCCTTGCTCGGGTGGCGTGAACACGGATCGATTCGCCGCACGGCTCTTCTCGCCCAACAGTAGGTTGCCTTCGAGGTCTTCCTCGGCTTCCAGTCCAAGCGTCTCGATGCCCGTTGGCGATTCCTCGCGGATGTAACGCACGACATCGACGCCTGGAACCAGCTGCATGGTGTAAAACGGCGGTTCCCAGGTCGAGTACATCGCGTACAGCTCGACCAGGTTTGGGTGCTTGAGCCGGGACAGCGCTGCGAAACGTCGCTCGAACTCCTCTGGAGTGCGACGCCGCGTCAGCTGCTTGAGCGCCACGTCACGTTGCTCCACGCGATCGAGCGCCAGATACACGCGCCCTCCAGCGCCCTCTCCGAGCTGCTTCTTGAGCTCGTAGCGCTGGTCAGGGCCGAAGGGTTTTGGATAGTCGGTCACGGTCGTTGAAAATCATAAACCGAACCCAGCTTCAGCAGCTGAGTAAGCTCGTCGAGGGCCGTCTCGACTTCCCGCAAGAACGCCACGTCCAGCAGGTCTGTGAAGCTCAGGCGGTCGCGGTAGTGACGCTCCACCCACGCCTTGAGGTCTGAATATAACGCATCGTCCAGCACAACGCGCGCGCCGAGGTGCGTCACGTCCGAGTCACGCAAGGGGACACGCAACCGCAGGCACGCGGGCCCGCCGCCGTTCTTCATCGACTGGTTCACGTCGAGGTAGTGCACGGCGTCCACGCGGTTGTCTTCCGCCAACACCCGAGTGAGGTAACGGCAGGCCGCTTGATTGTCCTGAGATTCCTTGGGCGCGACGATCGCTAGCTTTCCGTTCGGCAGCTCGAGCAGCTGGGAGTTGAAGGGATAGGCGGCGACGGCATCGGCGGCCGGGAGCTCTCCTTGCTTGGCCAGGCAATATTGAAACTCCTCGCCCAGGCGCTGCTTGAGTTCGTCCAGCAACTCTTGAGTGTCCACGAAGGCCAGCTCATGGAGCAGCAGCATGTTACCGCTCCCCACAGCGAGCACGTCGGTGTGGAACGCGCCTTCATCGATTCCCCGGGGAGCTTGCTGCCAGAGCAATGCGCGCTGGCCGAGCTGGTGCAGTCGCGCCACGGCGCGCGATGCCTCGTACGTCTGGCGTGCGGGGAAACGCGTCGGTTCCTGGTAGTCGTCGCCCTGGGCTCCCGCCTTGTAGGCGCGACGTCCCCATCCGAACAGGTGAGTGACCCCCTGACTGGAGTAGAGGCGGGTGTGGTTGGCGGCGCCTTCGTCTGCGAAGTGACTCACGGTCGGCAGGGCGTCGTGCACGGCGAAGCGCGCCTCATCGGCGAAGACCCGACGCAGCACGCGAGTCGTGGTGTCGGCCTCTAGGCTGCGATGAAACATCGCGCTGAGGTTCGCGGGGGTCAGATGAGTGCGTGAGTCTGCCGTGTCGCAGGCGGGGGCCACGGTAGCTGCGTTGGCGGTCCACATGGCCGAAGCGCTGGCGCAGAGCCGCAGCAGCTGTTCATCCTCACTCGCTGCCGCGCGGATAACCGCCTGATCATCACCCTGAAAGCCAAGCCGCCTCAAGGCACCTACCGCCGGGCGAGGCTGAGGGGGAAGTACCGCCTGCACGACGCCCAGGCTCTGCACGAAGCGCATCTTCTCCAGTCCCTGCAGAGCCGCGCCCCGGGGGTTGGACAGGTCCCCGGCGTGCTCCGTGGACGCGATGTTCCCTGGGCTCAAGCCAGCGAAGTTGTGGCTCGGGCCGGGCAGCCCATCGAAGTTCAGCTCGCGGGTTACTTCAGTGCTCACGGGTGCCGGTCTCGCACAGGCTCAGCGCGTCTGTGAAGCCTTGCGTCAGGTAGCGGTTATCCAGCGGCCCCAGCTGCACTTGCGCAGGGCGTCACGGTGCGTCGTCGAGTGTCCTGAGCGCTTGGCTTGGAAGGGGGGGAGGCGGCACCTCGCTTGGCTCGAGCAGCGCGTCTCACCCCCGCAGGACGTCGATCGGTCATCTAGCGCTTGATACGTGCCGTCACGCGCTTGCCCGCGCGGAGTGCTCGCCCAAGGTAGTGATAGAGCGGCGTCTTGCTGTCGTCGTTCTTGGTCGGGAACTGTTCCGTGAGGTACGGGAAGTAGAGCGTGCGGCGCAAGCTCCGCAGCCCGCTATGCGGAGACTGCTCGACTCGGTGCCAGGTGCGCCCGTCGTGCAGGGTCAGATCCCCTGGCTGAGTCTCGATCGCGACCTCGTGAGGATCTTCGCCGTGGGACAGAAAGTAAACCTTGCGGAAAAGAAAGCCGAGAGGTCCTTGCTTGTGGCTCCCAGGGATCACGCGTAGCCCACCGTCTTCGCGCTGCACGCGATCCAGGTGCAACCCGACGTTGAGCATGCGCTTGGGCATGCGTAGGTAGAACAGGTCGCGCAGCCCATCCGTGTGCCAGCCGAGGCGCGGATATGCGCTGCCGGGGACGTTGAGGTTCCGGTTGGCGACCAACCCGTCCATCTCGTGATCACCGATGTGAGTATGCTCGCCGATCATGCGGCGCACCGGCTCGAACCTGGGGTCACGCAAGAAGCCATGCAGGTACTCGCTGAAACACGAGGTGAAGGGTAGGCGCTGCAAGAAAGGCTGACCCTCTGCGCCCTTGCCGCGAAAGATCGGGATGCCGTAGACCTCTCGGCGACCTTCCGCGAGCCACTTGGCTTCGATCTCGTTCAGCTCCTGAGCGATGCGCTGGACCTCATCGGCCTTCGCCACCTGGGAGAAGATGATGAAGCCGTAGTGGTCCAGGAATGCGTGCTGCTCTGGGGTGATCTCGTCACCAAGCTCGAAGCGCGTGGTGATGGGGAGGATCTCCGCAGCGCCGGAGGTGCTGGGGGTTGATCGTGAAGGCGTGGCTTGGTTGGCGGTCTGGGTTTGCATTGGTCTCCCCGCGAGGCTGATCTACTCAGGCGCTCGAATCAGCATTCAGTTGTGGCAGGCCGAGCAGGCTCAGCGCTGCGCAAGCCAGGTGCTCTTCCACGGCAGCTAGCACTGCCTTGAAGCTACCCCTTGGCAGCCCCGTGAGCACTCGCAGCTCGTGCTCGCTGCTCAACGCGTAGCGAGCCACGAGGAAGGTCGTGCTCTGAGCCGCGAGGCGTAGGTTGGTCGCGCTCTTTCCGGTGGTGCTGGCCAGGGCGCCAGATATTTCCTCGAGGAATGGCAGCTGGAGCGCTTGCTGATGTACTGGGCCCAGCTCGCCGTGTTCCACCACGGTGCGCATCAGTAGTCGGATGCTGGTTTGATGGGCCCGCGCAAAGTGGAACGACACGCGTACGGCATCGTCGATCAGTTGCTCGACCGAGCTGGCGGTCTTGAGCTTGGTCATGAGCTCGGCGCGCATCGCATGCAGCTCTTCGTACATCGAGTCGACGCAGGCCTGGTACAGCTCGTCTTTGCTACCGAAGTAGTGGTGCACCATGCCCAGGCTGACGCCAGCGCCGCGCGCGATATCGCGTACGGAAACGCCTCCCAGTCCCAGCTGGGCGAAGTGGGAACTCGCGCTGTCGAGGATGCGGGACCGCGTGAGCTCCGCGTTTGCGCCAGCGGGTCGAGCCATACGGGAAGACTAATTAATCA
>JAUILJ010000272.1 GCA_030433055.1 Polyangia bacterium | reverse complement strand
ACCTCGGACTCTCCGCGGCCATACACCTTCGTGATGCCCTCGAGCTGGAACCACGGAATCGTGGCGTTCAGCCGCTGAACCTCGGTGAGATTCACTACTTTTCCTCGTTGGTCACCAAGTCGACGACCACCTCGCCTCCCGGCTCGAGCCCCGACTTGATCTGGGTCATGGTGCCATCGCTGACCCCGATCTTGACCTTGACGCGCTTCGGGCGCTTCCCCGTCAAGATCCACACGGTACCGTCATCTTCGGCGGGCGGCTCCGGCGCTGCGGGCGCCCCGGAGGGAGCACCTCTGGGGCTCTTGCCACCACCGCGGCCTCGGGGGCCGCGCATCATCAGCGGGTTCGACGGTCGCTTGCCAGCCGACCTCTTGAGCATCGGTGGCGTGAAGCGCAGAGCTGCGTTGGGGACCAGCACCGCGTCCTTCACGTGTTCCGTCGTGATCACCGCGGTCGCCGTCATCCCTGGGCGCAAGGACAGGTCGTCATTGGTCACGTCCAGCACCGCCTCGTAGGTCACGACGTTGTCGGTGTTGGTGGGAACATTGCGCAACGAGCGCAGCTTGGCGCTGAACTCACGCTTCGGATAGGCGTCGACCGTGAACGTCGCGTCCTGGCCCTCCTTCACGCGGCCGATGTCTGCTTCATCGATCTGCACCGAGAGTTCCATCTTCGTCAGGTCACGAGCGATCAAGAACAAGATCGGGGTCTGCAACGACGCCGTCACGGTCTGCCCAAGCTCGACGCTTCGGGAGAGCACGACGCCATCGATGGGCGAGCGGATGGTGGCCTTCTTGAGCGCCGTGTCCGAAGAGTCCACGCTGGCCTTGGCCACCAAGATGTCCGCCGATGTCGAGCGAACCTGAGCCGAGGCACGCGCGGCCGCTGCTTCAGCCGCCTCCAGCTCACTGGTGGAGACCAGCCCCTTCTTCGCGAGCTCGCGGGTGCGGATCAGGATGGTCTTGGCCTCCTTGGCGCTGGCTTTCGCCGAACTGTAGGAAGCGCGTGCCGCCGTGAGCCGCGCGGCCGCTGAGTTCTTGTTGGCGATCAGCGTCTCGGGATTGATCTCACACAGCACGTCGCCGGCTTTCACACGGTCGTTGAAGTCAACCATGATCTTGCTGATGCTGCCGGTGACCTCAGCGCCCACCTCCACGGAGTCCCGGCCATCCAGCGTTCCGGTAGCGGTGACCGTGGCCTTCAGCTCGCCCTTCTGCACCGGCTCCGTCTCGAACGAGGGGGCGTTGGCCTGCTGAGCGGCCTGCCGCCACTTCCAGCCGCCCACGCCGAGCCCGACGACGACCAGCAGGAACCCGATGCGCCAAAGCCACTTTCGGGTCCGAGACTTGTTCATCTGGACCTTCTGTTTGAGTTCGGCGCTGACGTTGGGTGCGGATCGGGAGCTGGGAGGTGCGCTCGTCATCGAGCCATGGACGCAACCACGAGCCCATCCCCTACGCAAACCCTCCGGGGTTTCGTAAAAAAACTTCGCTGCTTCCGCGGCTTGCGTCGTGCGTTAACGCCTGAGTACCTGGCGGCGATCCACCCTGGCCGCGCTTCCTTCGGGTGCTTCTTTCGGCCGGTGCCAAAAGCCCCGGTTCGCCAACCGTGATTGCAGAGTAGGGAATGCCCGTGACCGCGCGTCCAACGACCACACCCCAAGCCTCTCTTCGGCAGACAGTGCTGCAGCGAGCGCTCGGACGTGCGGTACCGACATGGATAGGCGCTCCCTCCCCCAACCCGACGCATGGCTGATCCCGACCTCAGCCTGCTGGCACGCCGCGTGGCCAAGGGCGACGTGGAGGCCTTTGGGGGCATCGTCCGTGGAACCCAGGGGCGGCTGTTTCGCCTGGCGGCCCGACTTTCAGGGAGCGCCAGCGACGCGGAGGACGTGCTGCAGGAGGCTTACGTGAAGGCGTTCAATGCCCTCCGCGACCAGCGCTTCGATGGTCGGTCCAGCGTTCAGACCTGGCTCTATCGCATCGTCAGCAACGCGGCGATCGACGCCACGCGACGACGCAGGGCCCGACCCGTCAGCGACACTGACGAACTCCAGCCCGAGGCCGACTCGAGCGTCGACCCAGACGGGCGGCTCGCGCTGCGTGAGCTGGATGAATGGCTGTCCGAGCTCTCCGTCGAACAGCGTACGGTGCTGGTCCTGAGAGCGGTGGAAGGATTCTCCACGGCGGAGACCGCAGACATCCTGGGTTGCTCGGAGGGGGCAGTAGAGCAACGATTGATCCGGGCGCGAGCCAACCTGAACAAGCGACGGGACGAGACATGAGTAGCAACGAGGATCTCAAGCAGCTGGAAGCCCTCGCCCGAGCTACCCAGAGCCTCGCCCCGAGCCCCGGTTTCGAGGCCCGCGTGATGGCGCGGGTGCGCTCGCAGGTGGAGCGGGAGAGCTGGAAGTCCCGTGGAGTGTTACTCGGCTGCTTCGCGGCGGCGGCAGCGGTCGCCATCTGGGTGGCTCAGGTGGAGCAGCGCCAGGTCGACACCGATGCGCTCACGCTGTTCGACAGCATGGAGCTGACTCAATGAGTCCCCGCGGAAAGAGTATGGTCGCGCTGGTGCTGGCGTTCGGCCTCGGTGGCGTGGTCGGTGCTTTCGGCATGCGCGCGAGCCAGCTCGACCGCGTTGGCCGTCTGATGCATCGACCCACCCCGGAAGCCCGACGGAACTTCATGGTGGAGGTGATGCGCCGACGGCTGGACCTCACCCCCGAACAAGCCGACGGCATCCGCAAGGTGTTCGAAGCTCACGAAGGCGAACGCAAGAAGGCCTTCGACAAGTGCCGGCCGGAACACGACGCCCTCAAAGAGCAGATCACTCAGGAGATCGACGCCCTGCTCACGCCGGAGCAGCGGGAGAAGCACAAGCAGCTCCGAGAGGAGCTGGATTCCCGGCGTGGATCCAAGGGGAAATCCTGAGCGAAGGTGGGGGTGAGGAGCTCCGGCCGCTCGACCTAGAAGCCCGAGCGCAAACGCGGTACACACAGCCATGGTGTGGCTTCGAGTGTGCGCCGGTGTGGTTCTGGCGGGGTTAGCGACGATCGCCGGGTGCAGCGCCAGCGATGGCGGTCCGGGTGGGGGAGGCGCTGGCCAGGGCGGCTCCGCAGGGAGTAACGCCGCGGGCAGTGGCCAAGGCGGGAGCAGCCAAGGTGGGAGCCAAGGCGGCACCGCAGGCGGCACAACCGGCGGCGGGGACATCGGAGATCCGTGTACGACCAACGCCGACTGCACGGTGGTGGAGGGCAGCGAGTGCTGGACGACCATCGGGGGCGGCCCGGTACCCGAAGTAACTTTTCCCGGCGGATATTGCGGAAAGGCCTGCTCGAACGAGGGTGGCAATGAGTGCGGGGAAAACGCCGGCTGCACCACGACGTCGGTCTCCGGCGGTATGAGCTCGGTGACGCTCAGTATGTGCACGCCGCCGTGCAAGCGAGACGAGGAGTGCCGCGTGAGCGAGGGCTACCACTGCCAGCTCGTGTTAGCGAACTTCGGGGTTTGCGTGCCTTGAGCCGCGAGGGAGTCTGTTAGGCTCCGGGGCGTGACCAAGTTTTTCTCGTTGGCGCTCGTCGCCTTGTTCACCACCACGGCAGTGACGAGCTGCGGGCCGGCCAAGCGCACGTGTAGTCCCGAAGTCAACGCCTGCATGCAGCGTTGCGGAGAGAACTCCCCCGAGGCAGATCGCAGCAACGTGGTGCCTACGCGGGCGGACACCCGGGGACCGTGTCGTACCGCTTGCGAGGACCGCCACTGCCGCTGACGCATCGATGGGCACAGGCAACGGGCGAGCGAACCCGGAACGCGCGCTGCCCGAAGGTGAACAAACAAGATTTCCCAATCTCGGATCCTCGGGCGACAATCCCGGCATGAAGTCCTTCAGCTACTGGCCAGTCATCGCTTCGGTTCTGGTTTCTCCGGTGTTCGTGCAGTGCGTGCCGGGTTTCCCTGGCGGCGGTGGTTGCCCCGACAGCGCCGAGGCAGCGATGAAAGCCAACTTCGGCTTGGCCGCGGAGGCGGAGGGCAAAGTGAAAGCCGCACTGGCTGCCGGGGCGGCGCTCCAGAATATGGCCGTGGAAATCGAAGCCGACGTGGCCACCGCCTGCGGCGACCTGGCGAAGGACCTGGGAGCGACAGACATCGAGCCCAAAGAAGACGGACCTGGCAAGAAGGCCGAGGCCGCGTGCAACGCTGCCGCGAAGGCGATCGGCGACTTGAAGGCCAAGGCGAAGGGCACGCTTCAGGTGAAGGTGGTGCCGCCGAAGTGCGAGGCGTCGATGAGCGCCATGGCCGACTGCGCAGCTCAGTGCGACGCGACGGTCGAGCCGGGCTCCGCCAAGGTGCAGTGCGAGGGCGGCGAAATCAGCGGTAAGTGCGAGGGCGAGTGCAAGGGTTCCTGCACCGTGGAGGCCGGCGCGCAGTGTAGCGGGACCTGCACCGCGAGCTGCGAAGGCGAGTGCAGCGGTAAGTTCAGCGGCGAGTGCAAAGGCACCTGCGAGGGCAAGTGCGATGGCGCCGCGATGAGCGGCGGCAAGTGCGACGGCACCTGCGACGGCACCTGCAAGGGAGAAGCCGAGGGCAGCTGCGCGGGAACCTGCAAGGGCTCCTGCAGCGCGCAGTGCGAGATGAAGGGCCAGGCGCAGTGCGAGGGCTCGTGCTCCGGCGGCTGCAGCGTGGAAATCAAGGAGCCGAAGTGCAGCGGAGAGGTGAAGCCTCCGAAGATGAGCGCCGAGTGCGAAGCCAGCTGCGACGCCCAGGTGAGCGGCAAGGTGGAGTGCGTTCCTGCTCAGGTGCGCGTCGCGATTCAGGGTGCGGCGGATGCTCAGGCAGCCATCAAGCTGAAGGCTGCGCTCAAGGCGCATCTGCCCGCGCTGCTCAAGGTTACCCTCGGAATGAAGGGCCGGCTCGAGCGCGCCGTAGCCAACGTGCAGACCACCCTCGAGGGTGCAAAGGCCGCGATCAGCGGCGGGGGTCAGGCCGCGATCAAGGCGGGCGCGTGTGTCGCGGCTTCGCTCAAGGCGCAGGCGGACGCAGCGGTGAGCATCAACGTTTCAGTCAAGGCGAGTGCGTCCGCGAGCGGCTCGGCCAACGCTGGCTGATCGCTAGCGCGTCAGTACGCTCACACCATCGCTCACGCGATCGCTGGGGTGAGGGATCACGATCTCTCCTTCAGCGAGCCCCTGCTTGATCTCGGTCTCCAACCCATTGCTGCGGCCGACGCTCACCTCCCGCAGCTGGGCGTGGCCATCGGCGACGCAGAACAGCGCCCAGGTGTCGCCCTTGCGAAACAGTGCGCTCGCGGGCACTTTGAGCACGTTCTGCGCCTGGAACACGATGATCTTTGCTTCGACGCGGTAGCCATCCATGAGCGCCTTCCACTTCTCGTAGGGCTCATCCAGGTCGATCACGGCATTCACCCGCTGCTCCTCCACGCCCAGCGCAGAGAGCTTGGTGAAGGCGGATGGTTCGATCTGCCGCACATGCGCGTTGAGTTCAGGTCCCCCCCACCCCACGACCTGCACCGGCGCGCCAGGCTCGATCTGGACTGCGTCGCTGGTCAAGACGTCGATCACGATCTCGAGGGCTCGAGGGTTGCCCAGCTCCACGAGTGGAGTCCCCGCTTGCACGACGCCCTCGCTCTCCTGGATCAGCTTCAGCACACGCCCGGAGATCGGGCTCGGCACCTCCAGCTGCTGTCCGTCTTGTTTCCCTCCGGATATTGAACCGAGGGCGGCGCGCGCCATCCCCAGCTCATGGTCCGCGACCCTGGCTCCAAACTTGGCCGAGGTGAGCTCCGCCTTGCGGGAACGCAGCTCGAGCTCCTGACGATCCAGCTCCACCTGAGGTGACGCCCCCTGGGACACCAACGCCTTGCGCGTCTTCACCTGCTTCTTGGCGAACTCGAGCGCCGCCTCCGCGCGGTCGATCTGTGCACGCGCCTGACGCTGGGCCGCGCCCGCTGCGAGCACCTGGGCCTCCGCCTGCTTCTTGCTCCGGGCGTCGAGCAGCGGAGCGCTCACCGGCACGATGCGGGCGAGCAGTTGCTTGCTCTTCACCTCCGCACCGGGCTTGAGCTCGATGCGCGCCACGTTCCCGGCGATGGGGGCGGAGACCGTGTAGCGATCTTTCACTCGCGTGCGCCCATCCTCATCCACGGTGATGGTCAGCTCTCCGAGTTGCACTTTCACCGAATCGACCGGCACTGGCTTCGGCAGCCATGCCATGACGATCGCCGCCAGCGCCAGCAGCGCCAGGGCCAACACCGCAATCCGACGCGCCCATCGGGCGAGGTTCCTGTGGTTCCTCTTTGCAGACGCCGGTCGCGGAGCGATCGACTTTTCTGGGGGTGAGGACTGCTGCTCTGCAGGCCGTGCTGCGTTGTCGCCATCCGGGCTCATTGCTTCCTCGCTACTCACGGGTCTTCAAGACTCCGATCAGATCCAATTTGTCGAGTTTGCGGCGCACCAGCAAGGCGCTGATCAAGCCGGAGCCAATCGCCACGCTGACCGCGAACGCGTAGGTGCGAGCCGAGAGGGTGATCGGCAACCGGTAGTTCTCGGGATCCGCCGACATCATCGCCTCGGACATCACCCCACCGATCCAAATTCCCAGCGGAATTGCCAGGACCATGTGCACCCCGAGTTCACCGAACAAGACGCTCGCGATCTCCGAGCGCGTGAAGCCGAGCACTCGCAGGCTGGCAAGATCTCGACTGCGCTGGGAGAGCGACACGCGTGCGCCGTTGTAGACGACGCCGATGGCGATCACGCTCGCGAAGGCCGCCATGATGAAGGTGAAGACCCGCATGATCCCCCCGCTCTGCGCCTCGAACTGCTCGCGAAAGTCCGACGGCGCGCCTACGCTGAGCACCTTGGGGTACTTGTTGAGGCGCTGCAGCACCTCGGCGCGGCGAGCAGAGTCGATGCGCAGGGCGGCCGTGTTCACACTCTCCGTCTCGCCGAGCGTCTGCGCCAGGGAGCTTCGATTCATGTAGCCCTGCAGACCGAAGGCGTCGTCCACGAGGCCCACCACCGGAACGAGATGCGTGCTGCGATCTCCTTCTCTGAGCTCCACACGCACCTGATCGCCGACTCGTACGTGCAGGCGCTTGGCGAGCTCCTTGGACAGCAACATGCCATCCGCGGGTAGCTCGACGGTCGCGCCGCTACGATCGACGATGTGACGTAGCTCGGCGTCGGATGGTAGCCCTTGCACTGTGCCATCGCGCGCGTAGTTCCTCGAGGAAAACTTCACGGTCAGCACTCGGTAGCCCTCGGCGAACCTAACCCCCGGCACGTGGGCCAGCTCGCGCACGGCGCGCTCCGGCGCGGGGTTCATGAACGTGACGTTCAGATCCTCCCGCATCGACTGGTGGAACTGCACGTTCAGCAGGTTGTCGATGGCGTCGTACCAGAAGCCTGAGACCACGACGATACCGATGGAGAACGCGACACCGACCGCCGACAGCCCCGCGCGCAGAGGACGACGGATCAGCTCACGCGCCACCATGCGCGCACTGACGCTGAGCAGCCGCGACCCGACGATTCGATTCAGCCAGCCAAACTGATAGCCCGCGGGGGCAGGTGGTCGCATGGCCTCGGCAGGAGGCAGCCGCGCCACGTTCCACACGCTGGAAGCCGCCCCGATCACCGCTGACCCGAGACTGACGACCAGAGAGAACACGACGACCCGTGGTTCCAGGCGGTACTGCGGCTCCGGGAAGCGAAAGTACATGCTGGTGTACATGTCGGTCATGGCGCCCCCGAGCCAAGCCCCCAGCGCAAGCCCAGCAAGCGCGCCCAGCACCACCACGAAGCTGACGAGCTCGAGGTAGTGTACGCCGATGGCACGGTCGTCGTAGCCGAGCGCCTTCAGGGTTGCGATCTGGGAGCGCTGGAGCGCGATCAAGCGCGACAGCACCACGTTGAGCAGGAAAGCCGCAACGAAGAGAAAGATGGCGGGCACGACCGCGGCCATGTTCTCCAGCTGCATCATCTCACCGCTCAGCAGGTAGTTGGATGACTGCTTCTCACGCGTGACGGCGCCCAAGCCGCCATATGGCTTGAGCTCGCGGTCGATGTCTGCGAGCACGACCCGCGGCGTGGCACCTTGCTCGAGGTTGAACTGGGCGTCGTTGAAGGCCCCTTCCATACGGAAAGCCGACGCCAGCACTCGCTCTGGGAGCCACAACACGACCACCCGCCTGGCGTCGTAGCTCATGCTCCCCGGCGGCACGGTCATTACGAACTCCGGTGACATGGCTACACCGACCACCCGGAGCTTGCGCAGGTTGCCGTTGATGATCGCCTGGATCCGCTCACCCAGCTGGAGTTGATGCGCCGTCGCGAACGCATCGAGCACTACGACCTCGTCGCTGCGTGCGGCGTCCGGCATGCGCCCACGAGTCAGGTGCAAGCGGGACATCCGGCTCCTGCCCTCTTCTGGTAGGGATACCAGAATGCCCGTGGCCGGGCGGTCCAGGGTCGGCATCGGAACCAACGCAGACTCCTGGATCCGCGTCTCCACGCTCGCCACTCCAGGCAGGAGTGCCAGGCGCTCACCAACGGGTTTGGGCGCGTGCTCCAGGTGCACGAAGGCGTCGGCGAAGCGATTGTGCTCGTAGTAGGCGTCCCGAGAGTAGACCAGCGAATCGTAGGCGCTGTGCAGCGTCACGTAGCTAGCGATTCCGCACGCAACCACGAGCGCAATCGTGAGCACCTGCCCCTTGAGCGCGAGCAGATCGCGCAGCAGCTTGTGGTCGAGCGCTTTCACCAGCGAATGGCCTCGGGTGGTTTGCGTTCGGTGTTCGCGACGTCGCTATCCACCCGACCATCCACCAGCGTCACCA